>NZ_JAMZEE010000046.1:0-34449 GCF_024704895.1 Bacteroides muris (ex Fokt et al. 2023)
AGCTATGGGAAAAACGGATTACGGAAAACACGACATTGAGCATGGAGTCTGTACAATGAAATGAAAGCCCGCATCGTAATACCCGGAAAGTACATACTGAAATTACTCAGGGGAGAGAGTTAATAATACAAGAAAAATAGAACATTTAGCGGTAATCCCAATGAATTACCGCTATCTTTTTACTCAATACGTTTAATAACTAGAATTTCTTGTTTCTTCGCCCCTTCCACAGTCTAGTCATATCCTCCAGCGTCTTGCCTTTTGTCTCTGGTACGAGTTTCCAGACAAACAGTGCAGCTATCACACAAATGATTCCGTATAAGCCGTAGGCAAACATGTGCCCGAACTTGTCTCCCATATCTCCCAAAGTCATATTGTACATCGGCACGAAGGTGGCAGATACAATAAAGTTGAATATCCACTGGAAAGCCACGGCAATAGCTACTGCAGCACCACGAATGGTATTCGGGAAGATTTCAGCAATCAGCACCCAGCAGATGGGACCCCAACTGAACATGAACGAAGCACTATAGACCATGATGCTGACAACAGCCAACATTGGAGGAAGCCCTGCCACAACATTACAAAGGGCTACTCCGAAAGCACCTATCGCCATACCGATAGAACCCGAGATGAGCAGCGGTTTGCGTCCCCATTTCTCGACTGTAAAGACAGCCAGTAATGTAAACAGAATATTGATGATACCCATGATGACAGTCTGCACCATCGGGTTGCCCATCCCCATCGTTTCGAAGATACGCGGTGCGAAATAGAGTACGGCATTGATACCTACTGCCTGCTGGAATACGCTCAGCATGATACCGATGAAGATAACCATCCAGCCGTATGTGAAAAGTCTTTCCGTCTTTTCCTCTGCCGTAGCCTTGATTTGTGCCAGAATGACCTTTGCCTGAGCCAATCCATTGATACGGCTCAACACTTGGAGTGCCTTTTCATCCTTACCGCTCATGGCAAGATAGCGCGGCGTTTCGGGAACAAACAGTACAAGCAACGCAAAGATTCCTGCAGGAACGGCTTCGCTGACAAACATCAGACGCCATCCCGTCTCGGTGACCCATGCTGCCGCTTCGGGATTCAGAATCCGGTTAATTCCTTCAATGGCTTTTATCACCGGATTTGAATTCTCACCCAAAATGAGGAAGTTCACGAAGTAAACCACCAACTGGCCGAAAATAATGGCAAACTGATTCCATGACACCAGAGTCCCGCGAATATTGCTCGGTGCAATCTCCGCAATGTACATCGGACAAATGGCAGATGCCAAACCTACACCGACTCCTCCCAATACACGATAGAAATTGAATGCTACAAGCAGTGAATAGGAAGGGATACCATAATCAAAGAAAAGAAATTCCGGATTGTATGAGCCCAATGCCGACAGAAAGAACAAGACACCGGCTATGAAAAGAGAATTCTTACGTCCCAGATTGGATGCGAAGAACCCCGAAAGAGCACTACCGATGATACATCCGATAAGTGCGCTGGAAGAAGTGATGCCGTGAATCGCATCTGTGTAGACAAAATCAGAAGCACCCATAAAGAATGCTTGAATCCCTTTGTCGGCGCCGGATATAACTGCTGTATCGTAACCGAAAAGCAACCCTCCGATTACGGCTACAAGAACAATGGAAAAGAGGTAGAGTTTACTGCCTTTTTCTGTATAATTCATGATAATTTTGATTTAATTGATAATGGAAAATGAAGAATGGATAATTAGGATTATCGACAGTTTGGCATAGTCACTGCATGGCAACTGTCAATTCTCCTAATTATCCATTAGATTAGCAGTACATGTTTACGATTGCCTCATACAGTTCCTGCTTGCCGCTGGTCTGTTTCGGCTCACCGTTAGCTTTCGCGTATGCCACCACATCTTCCAGCGTCAATTTGCCTTCTTCAAATTCCTTACCCTTGCCACTGTCGAAAGAAGCGTAGCGTTCGGCCAGCATCTTCTTATAAGGTGATTCTTCGAGCAGTTTGGCTGCGCTTTCCAAGGCACGTGCCATTACGTCCATACCGGCAATATGGGCGATGAAGATGTCTTCCAAGTCGGTAGAGTTACGACGGGTCTTGGCATCGAAGTTTGTACCACCGTTGCCGAAACCGTCGTTACGGATAATCTGCATCATGGCCTGGGTCAGTTCAAAGTTGTCGATGGGGAACTGGTCTGTATCCCAACCATTCTGGTAATCACCACGATTGGCATCGATGGAACCGAGCATGCCGTTGTCTACGGCTACTGCAAGTTCGTGCTCGAAGGTGTGGCCTGCCAAAGTAGCGTGGTTCACTTCGATATTCACTTTGAAATCTTTGTCCAGATTGTGAGCCTTCAAGAAACCAATAACGGTCTCGGTGTCTACATCATACTGGTGTTTTGTAGGTTCCATCGGTTTCGGTTCAATCAGGAAAGTACCTTTGAAGCCACGGGCACGGGCATAGTCACGGGCAATGGTCAACATCTGTGCAAGATGCTCCTTCTCACGCTTCTGGTCTGTATTCAGCAATGACATGTAGCCTTCGCGCCCGCCCCAGAATACATAGTTTGAACCTCCCAGTTCGATGGTGGCGTCGATGGCATTCTTGATTTGGACGGCAGCGCGTGCCACTACATCAAAATCAGGGTTGGTGGCTGCACCATTCATATAGCGTGCATGACCGAATACATTGGCGGTACCCCACAACAGCTTGATGCCGGTTTCAGCTTGCTTTTGCTTGGCATACGCCACAATTTTCTTCAGGTTGGCTTCGTATTCTTCAATGCTCTCGGCTTCTTCGCATAGGTCTACATCGTGGAAGCAATAATATTCGATACCCATTTTCTGCATGAATTCAAAACCGGCATCCATCTTGTTCTTGGCGGCCTGAACCTTGTCTGCCTCACCGTTCCAAGGGAATTTCTTTGTCCCGCCACCGAACTGGTCACCGCCTTCTGCACAAAGAGTGTGCCACCATGCCATGGCGAACTTCAGCCATTCGCTCATTTTCTTACCCATAATAACTTTATCGGCATCATAGTAACGGAATGCCATGGGATTCTTGCTCTCTTTACCTTCGAATTTAATCTTCCCTATTCCGGGAAAATACTCTTTTGTTGCCATAAGAATTTAATGTTTTAATGTGAGAATACGCTAATGACAGACATATTCATCACGAGGTTAATTATTTAATTTATTGTTTTGATATACTAACGTAATTAATGTACCACTATGCTAATGGCCTGCGGTGTGATAGCACAACATAAACATGACGCAGTCAATTAGCATATCAGACAGTGTTTCCAGCGTGCATATGCATCGGCATAAGCCTGTCGGTCTGCCACTTTCGGCTCTATCACCTCGAGTTTCTCAAGCGTGACAAATGCTTCGTTGTTGTCTTTGTATATACCCACACCGATTCCTGCACCTTTGGCGGCACCGACAGAACCGTCGGTATCATACAGTTCAATGACAGCTCCCGTCACACCGGCCAATGTCTCGCGAAATAGCGGGCTAAGGAACATATTAGCCTTGCCGGCATGAATTTTCTGCACGGGGATGCCCATTTGCTCCATGATGTCGATTCCATATTTGAAGGAAAAAACGATGCCCTCTTGTGCTGCACGGATAATATGTTGTTTGCCGTGCTGGTTGAAGTTGATGCCATGAATAGAGCAACCTATTTCCTTGTTCTCCAGCATACGCTCCGCACCGTTCCCAAAAGGCAAGATGCTGATGCCTGCACTGCCGATAGGAGCTTGTGCAGCCAGCTGATTCATATCATTGTAAGAGATGCCTTCGGGAGCAACGGTGCGCTTCACCCACGAATTGAGAATGCCCGTACCGTTGATGCACAGCAGGACACCCAAACGGGTTTGCCCGGCAGCATGGTTGACGTGTGCAAAGGTGTTGACACGTGATTTGGGATCATAATTCACTTCACCGTTCACGCCATATACCACTCCAGAAGTACCGGCGGTAGAGGCTATCTCACCGGGATTGAATACATTGAGGGAAAGAGCATTGTTGGGTTGGTCGCCGGCACGGTAAGTGATAGGCGTACCTTCTTTCAAGCCCAGTTCTGCGGCAGCAGCTGCATTGACACGTCCCTGCTCAGAGAAAGTCGGCTTGATGTCGGCAATCAGAGAGGAGTCGAATCCATAATAGTCCATCAGAAAGTCGGCAACCCGGTTGTTCTTGAAATCCCAGAACATTCCTTCGGACAAACCGGACACGGTGGTACAGATGGTGCCACTCAACTTCATGGCGATATAGTCGCCCGGCAGCATTATCTTATGAATCTTTTCGTAAACGGAAGGCTCATTTTCCTTAATCCAGGCCAATTTGGAGGCTGTGAAGTTAGCTGGAGAATTCAGCAGATGTGAAAGACAAGTCTCCTCTCCCAATGTCTCGAATGCTTTTTGTCCGTAAGATACAGCTCTGGAGTCGCACCAGATAATGGCGGGACGCAATACCTGCTGATTTTTATCTACGCATACCAAGCCATGCATCTGATATGAGATACCGATTGCTTTGATGTCTTCTGCGTCTACCCCCGATTCTGCCAGTATAGCTTGTGTAGCCAGCTTTAGATTTCCCCACCAATTTCCGGGATCTTGCTCTGCCCAGCCGGGCTTTACTGCCATTATTTCCGCTTCAGTCTTGGGAAAGAAGGCAGACGATACGCATTTGCCGCTTTCCGCATTTACCAGACTCGCTTTTACAGACGAGCTGCCAATGTCATAACCTAATAAATACATTCCTATCAATTAAAATTAAAGAATTAACAATTAAAATCGGGAGAATTACCGTCTAACCTTACTGTATATCTTTTTGTCGAAACGGTAATAGCGTGCCGCCCGGTGGGCCACGCCTTGCTGCTTTTCTTCCAAAGGGACGACATACTCCATCAGAGCTATCTTTTTATGGAAATTGCGTACGTCGTACTGCTTGTCGTACACCAGTTCGTACAGAGTGCGAAGCTGGGATGCTGTAAATTTACGCGGCAACAAGTCGAACAGCGAAGACGGGTTGAACTCGACGTACTGGCGGACATAGGTAATGGCTTCCTTGATAATCAGGTTGTGGTCGAATGCCAGAACCTTTATATCCGGCATGGCTACCCAACTAGCTTGATAATCGTCCAAACCACGGTTCAATGCGCGGTCTATCTTCACCAGAGAAAGATAGGCTATGGTAACAATGCGTTCTACCCTTGACTGCATGGCACGCTCCAGCCAATGCACATCTTTGGGGTCTTTCGTGCGGTTTTTTGAACCGAATGCCTTGAACTGCATCAAGTTGACGTTCTTCAGTCCCGTCAATTCATTCAATACCCGTTTGGCAGCTTCATCCAAATCCTCATCCATGTAAATCAAACTTCCGGGAAGCTTCATATCATGGAAGACTTCTCCTTGTTCCTCTCCTGCACGCTTAACCAGCAGAACCTTCAGCTGTTCTCCGTCAAAACCAATCACCACACAGTCCACAGAGATATGATTGTTTGCCAACGGTGTTTTTTGTTCTATGTTTTGCATAATATGTCTCTTTAAGCGCTACAAATATAAATAGGTTTTTCTAATTTGCAACAAAGAAAAAGAATATTTTTATAATGTTATAAAGCATTATTTTTCAAATAAATACATATCTTACTTTATACAATATCATTTTAGGATATTATCGTATAAGATACAATATGTAATTTACCAGAATACACAGGGGGCTAATTGTAGGAAGAACGATAATGAGGAAGTATTTCATTTATAAGTATTTCAGCATTCGGGCACCATAGAAGTTCCAGACATACATATTGTATTTTAGCTTTTCCCTAAAAGTAAGGGTATTGCACAAAAATATCCGTTTGTGCGGTGAATATCAGAAAAACCTCTACCTTTGCAGCACTTTTTATTTAAACACTAAAAAACGAGTAAATATGAAAGCATTTGTATTTCCGGGGCAAGGTGCCCAATTCGTTGGCATGGGAAAAGACCTGTACGAAAATTCGACATTAGCCAAGGAACTTTTTGAGAAAGCAAATGATATCCTCGGATATCGTATCACTGATATTATGTTCAACGGGACAGATGAAGACCTGCGTCAGACTAAAGTTACCCAACCTGCCGTATTCCTTCATTCCGTTATTTCCGCCCTCTGCATGGGCGATGACTTTAAGCCGGAAATGACCGCCGGTCATTCACTGGGCGAATTCTCCGCATTGGTTGCTGCCGGTGCACTGAGCTTTGAAGATGGTCTGAAACTGGTGTATGCCCGTGCCATGGCTATGCAAAAGGCTTGCGAGGCACACCCCTCCACCATGGCAGCCATCATTGCCCTGCCGGATGAAAAGGTAGAGGAAATCTGCGCCCAGGTAAGTGCCGAAGGTGAAGTTTGCGTGGCAGCCAACTATAACTGTCCGGGACAGATTGTAATCTCCGGTTCCATAGAAGGTATCAACAAGGCTTGCGAGCTGATGAAGGCCGCAGGTGCCAAGCGTGCTTTGCCGTTAAAGGTAGGCGGTGCATTTCACTCTCCGTTGATGGACTCCGCCAAAGTTGAATTGGAAGCAGCTATCAATGCAACAGAAATCCATGCTCCGAAGTGCCCCGTATATCAGAATGTAGACGCTATGCCTCATACTGACCCGGCAGAAATCAAGAAGAACCTAGTGGCTCAGCTGACGGCATCGGTACGTTGGACACAGACAGTGAAGAACATGGTTGCCAATGGTGCTACCGATTTTACAGAATGTGGTCCCGGTGCAGTGCTGCAGGGTCTTATCAAAAAGATTGCACCGGAAACAATAGCTCACGGGATTGCATAATTCTTTAAATTCAGTATTTTTCAAGGCTGTCTTTCTCCAAATAGACAGCCTTTCTTGTTTTAGTGAATCATTTCTTTATGTTTGCCACTGACAGCAAAAAAAATAGGATATATGGAAAAGATAATGGAATTCAGAAATACCTTGGCAGTTCCTATTCATAAGTTGTCGATAGACTCTCTGGTACACGAGGTATGCCTCTGCCCCGAGTATTTTGCAGATATATACCGATTGACATACGACGCGAAACAGACAGTATCATGGCGGGCTATATGGGTATGCGAGAAATTGAGCGAAATCCATCCCGACTGGTTCATTCCACTGTACGATGAAATCATTCAACGGCTGATAGACTGTACACACGACGGTTCCAAACGTCTCCTATTATCTATACTGTATAATACTCCCATCACTGCTCCACTCTCCGTCAATTTGCTGAATTACTGTCTGGATCACATGCTGTCTCCGCACGAAAGCATAGGAGTGCAAGCCCTTTCTATCAGAATGGCCTATCTGCTTTGCAGGAAAGAGCCGGAACTGCTGCAGGAATTACAACTGATACTGGAAAACACAGAACCTGGTTTATATTCAACAGGAGTCAGAACCACTATTCGGAATACACTGAAAAAGATACATGCTACAAAAAAGCGCGAATAAACAAAAAGTAATTGCTGCAATAAAAAAGTACGTTCTTTTGCTTTTTATTTCCGTTTTTCCCTTACCTTTGTTGCTGTAAAGACAAAGGGGTGCCCTGACGGGCTGAGATTATACCCTCGAACCTGATGCAGTTAGTACTGCCGTAGGAATTGGATATTTCTTTCTTCACTGAACTTGCCGTTACGGCACTTCTTTGTATTTACTTCCATTGTTTTATTTCTTTAATGAACAGAAAAATGAAAGTATTGGTCAACAACAAGGAAGTGAAAACCGGCGCCACTACCCTTTCACAACTTATTGAGGAACTTGCCCTATCGGTGCAAGGCATTGCCGTGGCCGTGGACAATCGCATTGTTCTCCGCACGGAATGGACAAAATGTGCCCTGAGGGAATATATGTCCATCATCATCATCAAAGCAGCTTGCGGAGGATAAGGAAGATGAAGGACGAGAAACTGAAAAACGGAGGGATACAGTTCATTACGCATTATACGGAACGATATTCGTATTCGGATGCTGCACGCATAGCCCTCGAAGGCGGTTGTCGCTGGGTGCAGCTGCGCATGAAAGACACACCGGTGGAAGTGATAAAACCCGTAGCCTTAGAGGTGCAAGCCCTTTGTCGGCAATACGGAGCCACTTTCATCGTTGACGACCATGTGGAACTGGCAAAGGAGTTGCATGCCGACGGTGTACATCTTGGAAAGAAAGATATGCCCATAGCCGATGCACGCCTGATGCTGGGCGAAGAGTACATCATAGGCGGTACTGCCAATACTTTTGAAGATGTACTGCAACACTACAAGGACGGTGCCGACTACATAGGCTGCGGCCCCTTCCGCTACACCGCGACCAAAAAGAATCTAAGCCCGATATTGGGACTGGAAGGATATACAACTATCATCCGCCGGATGCAGGAGAAGAATATACACCTTCCGATAGTAGCCATCGGTGGAATAACCATAGCGGATATTCCCGCCATCATGCAGACGGGCGTAAGCGGAATCGCCCTTTCCGGTACGGTACTGCATGCAGACAGTCCGGCAGATGAAATGAAAAGAATCATGAATTTATAAAATGAAGGAGTTATCGAAAAACACAATACTGATATGGAAAAATTAATGATTGCGGGACGTGAATTCAACTCCCGTCTGTTTTTGGGAACCGGGAAGTTCAATTCCGATGAAGTGATGGAGCAGTCTATCCTGGCATCCGGTACAGAAATGGTGACAGTGGCCATGAAACGCATCGAACTGGATAATAAGGAGGATGATATGCTGATGCACATACAGCATCCCGGCATCCAGCTTTTACCCAACACTTCCGGCGTGCGCAATGCCGAAGAAGCTGTTTTTGCCGCACAGATGGCGCGTGAGGCTTTTGGCACGAACTGGCTGAAACTGGAGATACACCCCGACCCTCGCTACTTGTTGCCGGATTCCGTGGAAACGCTGAAAGCTACGGAGGAATTAGTCAAGTTAGGATTTGTGGTACTGCCCTATTGCCAAGCCGACCCCACGCTGTGCAAGAGGCTGGAAGAAGCTGGTGCCGCCACCGTCATGCCGCTGGGTGCTCCTATCGGCACAAACAAAGGACTGCAAACAAGGGATTTTCTGAGAATAATCATTGAGCAAGCCAATATCCCCGTAGTGGTGGATGCCGGTATCGGTGCCCCGAGCCATGCGGCAGAAGCTATGGAAATGGGCGCTTCGGCTTGCCTGGTGAATACTGCCATCGCAGTAGCAGGCGACCCCGTGGCTATGGCGGTAGCTTTCAAGCAGGCTGTAGAGGCAGGGCGCATGGCATACGAAGCAGGTCTGGGCATACAAGCCGATAATTTTGTTGCGGAAGCCAGCTCACCGCTGACAGCATTCTTGAACTTATAACCTGATAATGAAATGAACCAGAAGATAAAATTCCCCCGTTCCGAGAAAGTATATTTGCCGGGTACTTTGTTTCCCGAATTGCGCGTAGCTATGCGCAGAGTGGAACAAGTGCCCAGCACGAACTTCGTAGATGGAGAAAAAGTAATTACTCCTAACCCCGAAGTGTATGTGTATGATACCAGCGGACCGTTCAGCGACCCGACCATCGAAGTGGATTTAAAGAAAGGACTGCCCCGCTTGCGCGAACCATGGATACTGAAACGCGGCGATGTGGAACAGCTTCCCGAAATAACGTCGGAGTATGGACGCATGCGCCGCGATGACAAGTCGCTCGACTCTCTGCGTTTTGAGCATATCGCCCTGCCTTACCGTGCTCTTCAAGGAAAATGCTGCACACAGATGTACTACGCCAAGCAAGGTATCATCACACCTGAAATGGAATATGTGGCGATTCGCGAGAACATGAACTGCGCAGAGCTGGGAATAGAGACACACATCACACCGGAGTTTGTACGCCGGGAGATTGCTGCCGGACGCGCCTTGCTTCCTGCCAACATCAACCACCCCGAAGCGGAGCCGATGATTATAGGCCGCAACTTCCTGGTGAAGATAAATACCAATATCGGTAACTCCGCCACTACCTCCGGCATTGAAGAAGAAGTGGAAAAGGCATTGTGGAGCTGTAAATGGGGCGGTGACACGCTGATGGATCTCTCCACCGGAGAGAATATCCACGAAACGCGCGAATGGATTATCCGTAACTGTCCCGTTCCGGTAGGCTCTGTCCCCATCTACCAAGCCCTGGAGAAAGTGAACGGCAAAGTGGAAGACCTTACTTGGGAAATCTACCGCGATACCTTGATTGAACAATGCGAGCAGGGAGTGGACTATTTCACCATCCATGCCGGTATACGCCGCCATAATGTACATCTGGCCGAGAAAAGGTTGTGCGGTATCGTGAGCCGTGGCGGCAGCATCATGAGCAAATGGTGCTTGGTGCACGACCGCGAGAGCTTCCTTTACGAACACTTTGATGACATTTGCGATATTCTGGCACAGTATGATGTGGCCATCTCTTTGGGAGACGGGCTACGTCCGGGGGCTACGCACGATTCTAACGATGAAGCGCAGTTTGCAGAACTCGACACGATGGGCGAGCTCGTGCTACGTGCTTGGGACAAGAATGTGCAGGCTTTCATCGAAGGTCCCGGTCACGTGCCCATGCACAAGATTAAAGAAAATATGGAACGCCAGATAGAGAAATGCCATGATGCGCCTTTCTATACACTCGGTCCCATTGTGACGGACATCGCACCCGGCTACGACCACATTACTTCTGCCATCGGTGCGGCACAGATAGGTTGGCTGGGCACGGCAATGCTCTGCTACGTCACTCCCAAAGAACATCTGGCACTGCCCGATAAGGAAGATGTGCGTGTTGGTGTCATCACCTATAAAATAGCCGCCCATGCCGCCGATTTGGCAAAAGGGCATCCTGGAGCACAAGTGCGTGACAATGCACTGAGCAAAGCGCGTTATGAATTCCGCTGGAAAGACCAGTTTGACTTGTCACTCGACCCGGAACGCGCGTTCAGCTATTTCCATGCAGGAAAACATGTGGATGGAGAGTACTGCACGATGTGCGGACCAAACTTCTGCGCAATGCGATTGTCGAGGGAGTTGAAAAAGAAATAAACAGGAGGCACATTGTCATATTAAATCATTTATTTATCATAGAACACTATGTTTTCAGACGAGTTAGAAAATATATCCTGGGAGGAAACCACGGAGCGTATCCATGCCAAGACGGATGCAGACGTACGCCGTGCACTCTCCAAAGAGCACTGTAACGTAGAGGACTTCATGGCCCTGGTGTCACCCGCCGCCACTCCCTACCTGGAAACGATGGCGCGTTTGAGCAAGAAGTATACCGAGGCGCGTTTCGGGAAAACCATCTCCATGTTCGTGCCTCTCTACATTACCAATTCCTGCACCAATTCCTGCGTGTATTGCGGTTTTCATATCAGCAATCCCATGCCGCGCACCATATTGACGGAAGAAGAAATCGTGAACGAGTATAAAGCCATCAAGAAGCTGGCACCTTTCGAGAACCTGCTGTTGGTGACAGGAGAAAACCCGGCAAAAGCAGGCGTGCCCTACATAGCCCGTGCACTAGACCTGGCAAAACCCTACTTCAGCAATCTGAAAATAGAAGTGATGCCCTTAAAAGCGGAAGAGTATGCAATGCTGAAAGAGCACGGCATGAATGGCGTGATTTGTTTTCAAGAAACTTACCACAAAGCAAACTACAATATTTATCATCCACGCGGCATGAAGTCCAAATTTGAATGGCGTGTCAATGGTTTCAATCGTATGGGGCAGGCAGGTGTCCACTCCATCGGCATGGGAGTGCTCATCGGTCTGGAAAAGGAATGGAAGACGGACATTACCATGATGGCTTATCATCTACGCTATCTACAGAAACATTACTGGAAAACGAAATACAGTGTCAATTTTCCGCGTATGCGTCCTTCGGAGAATGGAGGTTTTCAGCCCAATGTCGTCATGAGCGACCGCGAACTGGCACAGGTCACTTTTGCCATGCGCATCTTCGACCACGATGTGGACATCTCCTACTCCACCCGTGAGCCTGCCGATATACGCGACCACATGGCGACTCTCGGTGTGACCACCATGAGCGCCGAAAGCAAGACCGAACCGGGAGGATATTACAACTATCCGCAAACGCTGGAACAGTTTCATGTCAGCGACGAGCGCAAGGCTGTGGAAGTGGACAAAGCACTGAAACGTCTGGGACGAGAACCGGTGTGGAAAGATTGGGATGCGAGTTTTGATTTGAAGGCTTTCAAGTGATAAGCGAATGAATATCTCTGTATCTCATTTACAAAACTTCAATAACAATGAGCAAATGAACCGATACGACAGACAAATATCCCTGCCTGAGATAGGAAAAGCCGGACAAGAGAAACTGCGCAATGCCAAGGTATTGATAGTCGGCGTGGGAGGATTGGGTTCTCCCATTGCCTTCTATCTGGCGGGGGCAGGAGTCGGAACGCTAGGATTGGTAGATAATGACAAGGTCAGCATCAGCAACCTTCAACGTCAGGTTTGGTACACTGAAGCTGACGTTGGCGATTCTAAACCTCTATGCTGCGCCCGCCGAGTACTGGGGTTGAACAGCACCATAAAAGTGGAAGCATACCCCTTCCGTCTGGACAAAAAGAATGCCGGGGAACTGATAAAAGACTATGATATAGTGGTAGATGGATGCGATAACTTTACTACCCGTTACTTGCTGAATGACACATGCAATGCCTTGAGCAAGCCCTATGTCTACGGTGCCATCCAAGGCTTCGAAGGCCAAGTATCCGTCTTTTGTTGCGGTGAAGGCGCGAAAACCTACCGTGACCTCTATCCGGATGAAGAAGGGACACTGCTCATGCCGTCTCCGGACAAATCGGTTATCGGTGTGACTCCTGCCATTGTGAGTAGCGTAGAAACCAACGAGGTGCTGAAACTTATTTGCGGCTACGGCGAAGCGCTGGCAGGAAAACTATGGACGATTGATTTAAGAACCATGCAGTCGTATATTCTCTCATTATAGACAAATATTCGTAAAGATATGAAACTGATAGTCATTACCACACCGCAATTCTTCAAAGGAGAGGCAGCGGCAGTTACCTCCTTATTCCGAAACGGATTGGAAATACTCCACCTGCGCAAGCCGGAATCCTCGGCTGAAGAGATTGGTAGTTTTCTTCGACAGTTACCGGTGGAATATATGTCGCGCATTGTCACACACGAACAATTCCAACTGACATCCGTCTTCGGTCTGAAAGGAATTCATCTGAACGGACGCAATCCGCAGATGCCTGCCGGATATACGGGACATGTCAGTTGCTCTTGTCACTCTCTTGAAGAAGTGTTGAAACATAAATCAGATTGCAACTATGTATTCCTTAGCCCTATTTATGACAGTATATCCAAAGAAGGCTACTCTTCCGCTTATTCCTCCGATACTTTGAAGAAAGCGCAGCAGGCCGGTATTATCGACTCAAAGGTGATGGCATTGGGCGGCATCAGTCTGGAACATCTTCAGGAAATAACCTCTTTAGGTTTCGGAGGTGCCGCCCTATTGGGAGATATTTGGCAGCAGACGGAAGAAGATTTTCTCCCCCACTTCCTCCACCTAAAACAATTTTTCTGTCCCCCCAGACTGTCCCCCTTTAATTTTTAATTTTCCCATGCTTCCTCCTACTATCCTTTCTATTGCCGGTTCCGACTGTTCGGGCGGTGCGGGCATACAAGCAGATATAAAGGCCATTTCTGCTTTAGGCAGTTATGCCGCTTCCGTTATCACGGCTGTTACTGCACAAAACACACTGGGAGTACAATCGGTTTATCCGATACCTGCAGATATAGTCAAGGCACAAATCATATCCGTAATGGATGATTTACAACCGGATGCCGTCAAAATAGGTATGGTACATGATGCCGGTATCGTAACTGTCATCGCCGGATGTCTCAAAGAATACTGCCCGGAATTTGTGGTGTATGATCCGGTCATGGTATCAACCAGTGGACGGTGTTTGATGACCGAAGAAACCATCCGTGCCATTAAGGTAGAATTGTTTCCGCTATGCACTCTCGTCACTCCCAACCTGAGTGAAGCGAGCTTGCTATGGGGGCAGGTCATTACCGACACTGTGGAGATGCAGCAAGCAGCCCGTGAATTATCCGGCAGATACAATACCGCCGTCCTCATCAAAGGCGGACATTTGGAAGGTAACAACATGTGCGACGTACTTTATTGCCAACAACCTTCTGCCGGGGCTGACGACCTGCCATCCAGGTGCATCCTCTACTCCACCCAAAAAATAGAAAGCCGCAATCTGCACGGCACGGGGTGTACCCTTTCATCTGCCATAGCTACATTCCTTGCCGGGGGCAGCAAGCTCGATGAAGCAGTCCGTAAGGCTAAAGAGTATATAAGTACTGCGATAAACCAAGGGAAAGATATGAATATAGGACATGGGAACGGTCCGTTATGGCACTTCCGTTTGTCGGAATAGGAATAGGCCGAAACGCATTATCTGTTTACCCTAAACACATTATCTATCAGCCTCCGGTACATTATGTATTTGACGCTAACGGATAATGCGTTTCGACGAGCCTGCTGCTTAATAGCGTATACCCAGAATTTTCTTGGCATCGTCTTTCTTGAACAGTGAATCAATGATATCTAAAATCGCTTCGTAGTTTTCCGGATCTGCGATATTGGAGGCGAATATTCCGAGAACTTTCATCTTGTCGTCATCAAAAGTATACAGTGCCATCAGACTGGCGCATTGCGCACAGTTCAGACTGTTGTTTCGGGCAACGGTTCTCATCATTTCAATTTGATCATCCTTGAAAGGGCGGGACTTCACCCTTTCATAAAAATGCCGGAAGTCTTCGGGATGCATCCCCTTGACGTAAACCGGAACTGGAGAATCTATCACAACTCCACCGGAAACAACCGGCAACGTACATGGCTCTCTGGAGAATGAATCCATCGCAACGACTCTTCCACCTTCAAAAGTCACGACAATCTGAGTTCGGGTAATATTACTTTTACCGGACAACACTCTGGAATATTCCCATTCTTCTATATCCCGGTCGAAGCGGCGATATTCGGGAGTTCCCAATATCTTGGTGACTTCCTGCCTACTCATCCCTTTCTGGATACTGTTCAACACATCTGCCTTAGCATCATAAAACAAACTGGAACAACTGGTGAATCCCATCGTCATTACCAGTCCCGCAATAATTAGTCTAATTGTCCTCATCTTATCGAGTTTTTAGTTGTAGCAAAGGTAAGAAGAAACATGGATACACCTCTTATTATCCCCCTATTTGTAAAAAGGGACTTCCCTACTTTTTTAGCCATATACCTAAATAATATGGAAATAATCCGCTATTTTTGCAGATACTATCACTATAAATAGGTAAAACA
Source organism: Bacteroides muris (ex Fokt et al. 2023) (assembly GCF_024704895.1). Lineage (NCBI taxonomy): Bacteria > Pseudomonadati > Bacteroidota > Bacteroidia > Bacteroidales > Bacteroidaceae > Bacteroides > Bacteroides muris (ex Fokt et al. 2023). The sequence goes on from NZ_JAMZEE010000046.1 coordinate 15,372, forward strand.
CATGGAAAAAGCAAAAGTATACTACTCTGACTTGCGTACCTCCCCTACATCCAATCTTTTGGATAAAATGGAACGCTTGCTGAAGAGGGCAGGCATCGAGCAGCTTCCTTTGAAAGACAGCTTTGCTGCCATTAAAATCCATTTCGGCGAACCCGGTAATCTGGCATACTTGCGTCCCAATTATGCAGCTCGAATGGCAACCCTGCTCCGCAGCCTGGGAGCCAAACCTTTCCTGACGGACTGCAACACACTGTATTCCGGTCGTCGTGCCAATGCCGTAGACCACTTGCAAAGCGCGATGGAAAACGGCTTCAACCCCATTTCAGCCCAGTGCCAGGTCATTATCGGCGACGGACTGAAGGGAACGGACTACCGCGAAATCCCTCTGAACGGAGAATATTGTCCGGCGCCAAAAATCGGTGCAGCAATAGCCGACGCCGATATTGTAATCAGCATGAACCACTTCAAGGGACACGAACAAGCCGGCTTTGGCGGTGCTTTGAAGAATCTGGGCATGGGATGTGCCAGCGTAGGCGGAAAGCTGGAACTGCACTGCGCCTCGCAACCCAAGATTGATGTGGAAAACTGCATAGGCTGCAACATCTGCGTGAAGCACTGCGCACACGACGCCGTGCACCTCAATACCAGCCGCAAGGCAGAAATAGACTACACCAAATGCGTAGGTTGCGGACAGTGCGTAGCCCTCTGCCAGCACGACGGTGCCGTGATGGGAGCCGAAGACACTTCCGAGCGCCTGAACTACAAGATTGCTGAATATGCCCTCGCTGTCGTTATGGGCAAGCCCCATTTCCATATCAGCTTCATCATGAACGTATCTCCCGAATGTGACTGTTGGAACCACAACGATGCCGCCATCGTGCCCGACCTCGGCATTCTGGCTTCGGCAGACCCGGTTGCATTGGACAAGGCATGTGCAGACATGGTCATCCAAGCCCCGATACTGCACAGCAACAATCGCCTTGCCACGGCACACGAGCACGACGACTTGTGTGGACGCGACAAGTTCCACTTGATGCACCCTGACACAGACTGGCTTGCCGGATTGCGCCATGCCGAGAAAATCGGGTTGGGAACCATGGAATATGAATTGATGAAAATTTGATTTAACTTTTTCAGCTTCAAGCAGTCACTATAAAAACAAATTTATCAACTAATACTTAATATTATACAAATGGAAACATCTGCAAAACTTTATTCTTTGCCTTTCGGCAACGTAAAGACCTATCTATTCGCCCTACTGTTCGTGGCAGGAAACATCGCGCTACCGCAACTCTGTCATCTGGTCCCGACAGGCGGTCCGACGCTGCTTCCCATTTATTTCTTCACACTGATAGCTGCTTATAAATATGGTTTCAAGGTAGGTTTGCTGACGGCTCTCTTGTCTCCGGTCGTTAATCATCTGCTTTTTGCCATGCCTGCAGCAGCCGTGTTGCCGGCCATACTTATAAAATCCGGTCTGCTAGCCGGAGCCGCCGCTCTTGCTGCACGCTATGCCAAGAATATCTCTTTATCGGCATTGCTGGGTGTAATCATCTCTTATCAAATTGTCGGTACAGCTTTTGAATGGGCGCTGTGCAAGATTTCCGTATGGGCATTCCGGGTATGCTGATTCAGTGGTTCGGAGGATATGCACTGTTGAAAGCAATCGCAAGAATCTAATCATCTTATATTATACGCCATACGGACAGCCCCACAACGCTGCAAGTAATGGCACAAGCTAAAAATGTTCTTGCCACCACGCCCAGTAAGGATAGAAGAGAAGCATCTGACACAGATGGGTGGTATTTATTAAAGAAAACAGCATTGTGCATATGTACGGAACAAGTTGCGGTGGTTGTGAGTATGTCTGCCCTGCCCGTCCTTTCCGCGCGGCATATATCGAGGGAAACAGCGTACAGCAGGAAGCTATGCCTTTTATTGAAAAGAAAGAAGAAGTACAAGTAGACGATTTGGGCTTTTAATTGAAGAATGTAGCGCTCATAGCATTCTTTTTCTGTCCTTCTTGGAATATTTTTCCGTTATTTTCCTTTCTCCCTACAATAAAATCATTAATTTCGTGCCGAACAATATATCATATTTTCAACATGGAAGTAGTAACGAACAACTGGTTCACTAAAAAATATCCAATAGGTTTTGCCTTGAGCGGCGGTTTCATCAAAGGCTTTGCCCATTTGGGTGCCATGCAATCTTTATTGGAACATGACATCAAGCCCAATATACTTTCCGGAGTCAGTGCCGGAGCCTTGGCCGGGGTATTCTACGCTGACGGCAATGAACCGCATAAAGTTCTTGACTACTTTGCCGGACACAAGTTTCAGGACTTGACCAAACTGGTGATTCCCAAAGTGGGATTATTTGAACTGGGAGAATTCATCGATTTCCTGAAAAGCAATTTGAAATCCCAAAAACTGGAAGAACTGCAAATTCCTCTGATTATTACTGCTACTGATTTAGACCATGGACGTCTGGTACATTTCCATAAAGGTGACATCGCCGAACGCATAGCAGCTTCGTGTTGCATGCCTGTATTGTTTGCTCCGGTCAATATAGACGGTACACATTACGTGGATGGAGGTCTGCTGATGAACCTGCCGACCTCTACCCTCCGCCGTATATGCGAGAAAGTGATTGCCGTGAATGTCAGCCCTCTGATGGCAACCAAGTATAAAATGAACATTGTGAGCATTGCCTTACGTTCCTATAACTTTATGTTCCGTTCCAACTCTTTTCCTGAACGCGAGAAGGCTGATTTGTTGATAGAGCCTTATAATCTGGAGGGATACAGCAATACGGAGCTGGAAAAGGCAGAGGAGATATTCATGCAAGGATATAATACGACCAATGATATATTGGAACGCCTGCTCATTGACAAAGGTAGCATTTGGAAAGAATAAAATAACCATTCTATAATATAGAAAACAAAGAAATGAATGACAAAAACAAATTGATTATTTATCAAGTGTTCACCCGACTATTCGGAAACAACAATAACCATTGCATCAATAATGGCAGCATCACCGAAAACGGATGCGGCAAGATGGCTGACTTTACAGCCAAGGCGTTGGGGGAAATCAAAAAACTTGGCGCTACACATATCTGGTACACGGGCATCATCGAGCATGCTACGCAAACTGACTACCGCCGTCACAATATCCAACCCGACCATCCGGCTATTGTGAAAGGTAAAGCCGGATCTCCCTATGCCATCAAGGACTATTATGATGTAGATCCGGATCTTGCCAAGGATGTACCGGAACGTATGAAAGAGTTTGAGAATCTGGTGCAGCGCACTCATCGAAGCGGTCTGAAGGTTATCATAGATTTCGTTCCCAACCACGTAGCTCGTCAATATCACTCGGATGCCCAGCCGGATGGCACCTCACAACTGGGTTCAAACGATGATACCAACTATGCATTCAGCCCATATAATAACTTCTATTATATCCCGAAATCGGAACTGCATGGCCAATTTGACATGAAAGGTGCAGCCACCGAACCTTATAGGGAGTTCCCGGCAAAAGCTACCGGAAACAACCGTTTTGACGCTTATCCAAACATCACTGATTGGTACGAAACTATAAAGTTGAATTATGGAGTGGATTATCAGAACGGCGGAACTTGCCATTTCGACCCCATTCCCGACACATGGACCAAGATGCTGGATATCATGCTATTCTGGGCGGGAAAGGATATAGACGGTTTCCGCTGCGATATGGCCGAGATGGTTCCTGTAGAGTTCTGGGAATGGGCAATTCCGCAGGTAAAGGAGCAATATCCCTCTCTGCTGTTTATAGCCGAAGTCTATAACCCGGGAGAATACAAAAATTACTTGTTTCGTGGCAAATTTGATTATTTATATGACAAAGTAGGACTTTATGATACATTACGGGCTGTTACTTGCGGATATGAATCGGCAACTGCCATCACCCGCTCTTGGCAAAGTCTGGGAGGTATAGAAAAACGCATGCTGAACTTCCTGGAAAACCATGACGAGCAACGCATCGCTTCCGACTTTTTTGCCAGTAACCCGCGCAAGGCGATTCCGGCACTCATTGTATCAGCCTGCATGAACACCAATCCGATGATGATTTATTTCGGTCAGGAGTTTGGTGAGCTGGGCATGGATAGTGAAGGTTTCAGCGGTCGGGACGGACGTACCACCATCTTCGACTATTGGAGTGTAGATGCTATCCGTCGCTGGCGCAATGGCGGCAAGTTTGACGGTAAGATGCTGACGGAAGACCAGAAACACCTATACGGCATTTATAAACGGTTGCTGACTCTTTGCAATGAGGAAAAAGCTATTTCCCAGGGAGATTTCTTCGATTTGATGTATGCCAATGTCAACGGATGGCGTTTTAATGAACATAAGCAATATACATTCCTGCGCAAATTTGAGAGAGACCTGCTGCTGTTCGTCGTGAACTTCGACCATATCTCAGCAGACCTTGCCATTAATATTCCTTCACATGCTTTCGACTTCTTGCAAATACCGCAAATGGACCAGCACAAAGCTACGGAGTTGCTCAGCGGAAAAGAAGAAAGCATAAGTCTGCTTCCCTACAAGGCTACCAATGTGTCCGTCGAAGGATATGGAGGAAAGATACTTAAGATAAAGCTATAATGGAAGTCATAGCCCAGATGATTTTATAAAATCCGGCACTGGTTATGCGGAACAACACAGGTTTCATAATCACTTCGTAGTTTTCCGCATAATCAGTGCCAATTCTTTATTGGTTCTCTTCCATATACTCCTTCAGCCGATATAGCCGCGTGATGGCAGGATTATAAAATACATCAGGATAATGTGCATCTATATCACTCAAGTTAGCTTGCACAAAGCGTTTTACATCCACTATGTTCTCAGCATCAGATAATGTTACACTTTGAGGGAAAGATGTACTTTCTGCCCAAGCTATCAGCGATTTAACGCTATCTTCATCAAACTTATATTCGGTCATATTCTACATATTTTCTTGCAAAGATAGTGCAAACCGGATATAGAATAAAATGACCCGCTCATTTTTATGCAAAAGTTATCCTCATCTGCATGAACAAAATCCCAATTTGTTGTGTTATATAAATGTGTTTTTCATAGTATTAGATATAAGATTAATTAAAAGGACGTACCCGCTTGTGATAAGTAAGTACATCAAAAACAGAAGCGTCTGTTTGATTGATAAATGTGTAAGGAGCATCGGTTTACCAGAGCCGATGCTTTTTTTTACCCTTCTTTGTAGCATGTTAGAAATATTATCCGTAAATTTGGCAGATAATAAGGAAAGAATATGATATGAATATCCCTGTTATATTTCAATTTTTGAAAGAACTGTCTGCAAACAACAATCGTGAATGGTTCAATTCTCATCGGGAACTGTATGAATTCGCCCGTAGCGAGTTTGAGAACTTGCTTACAATAATTATCTCCCGTATCTCTTTGTTTGATGAAAGTATCCGCGGTATAGAAGCAAAGGACTGCACATACCGCATTTATCGCGATATACGCTTTTCCGAAGATAAAACTCCCTATAAGACCCATCTGGGAGGCTATATCAATGCGAAAGGAAAGAAGTCCAACCATTGTGGCTATTACGTGCATTTGGAGCCGGGAAACTGCATGTTGGCCGGTGGTAGTTATTGTCCTCCTCCGCCATTGTTAAGAGCTCTGCGACAAGCGGTATATGACAATATGGATGAGTTTCGTAGTATAGTGGAAGATTCCGCTTTCAAGCAATACTTTCCCGTCATCGGAGAAAATTTTCTTAAAACGGCTCCAAAAGGATTTCCAAAGGACTATCCCTATCTGAAATACCTTCAGTGTAAAGAGTATACAGTTGCCTGCTACCAACTGGATAGCTTCTTTCTTGCTCCAGACTTTTTGGATTGTATGGATGACATCTTCAAGCAGATGAAGCGTTTTTCCGATTTTGTGAATTACACCATAGACGACTTTGAATAATTTACCTATTATATAGTATAACTAACTTAAAACATTTAAATTATGGTTATAGACAGACTTGAAAACATAGAAAAATATACGTTGTTGCATCCTCTGTTTGAGCAGGCCATTGATTTTTTAAAATCACATGACCTGCACTCTTTGGAAATCGGCAAGACCGAACTGAGAGGAAAGGACTTGCTGGTCAACGTGGTCCAGACAAATCCAAAAGAAAAAGAGAATGCCAAACTGGAAACCCATAAAGACTATATTGATATCCAGATTCCATTATCCGGTACAGAGATAATGGGTTATACTGCTGCTAAAGACTGCCTCCCCGTTGATGCCCCCTACAATGCGGAAAAAGACATCACTTTTTTTGAGGGACTGGCAGAGGACTACATTACAGTAAAGCCTGGCATGTTTACCATCTTTTTCCCTCAAGATGGGCACGCCCCGGGCATTACTCCTTACGGTGTAAAGAAAGTGATTGTGAAAGTTAAAGCGTAAATTTATCAATATCCAAAACTCATCCTTTTTATGGAAACATTGAATTTAATCAAGAATGACCCATGGCTGGAACCTTTTGCCGATGCCATCAACGGACGTCATCAACATGCCATAGACAAAGAATTGGAACTGACCAATAAAGGAAAGCTAACCTTATCTGATTTCGCATCCGGATACCTCTATTTCGGTCTGCATCGAACTAACGACGGCTGGGTTTTCCGCGAATGGGCGCCCAATGCAACCCAGATATTTATAGTCGGAACTTTTAATGATTGGAAGGAAGAAAAGAAATACAGCCTGAAACGCGAAGCAAACGGCAATTGGGAAATCAAACTTCCTGCCAATGCCATAAAACACGGTGATTTGTACAAACTGATGGTACATTGGGATGGCGGTTGCGGCGAACGTATCCCTGCATGGACTACACGTGTCGTTCAGGATGAGCAGACTAAAATATTCAGTGCCCAGGTCTGGGCTCCGGAGAAACCGTATAAAATGAAAAAGCGGTCTTTCAAGCCGTCTACGGATCCTTTGTTGATATATGAGTGCCATATCGGTATGGCTCAGCAGGAAGAGAAGGTGGGCAGCTACAAGGAGTTTCAGGAAAGGATTCTTCCCCGTATCGCCAAAGAGGGATATAACTGCATACAGATTATGGCTATTCAAGAACATCCATACTATGGTAGTTTCGGATACCATGTTTCCAGTTTCTTTGCAGCATCTTCCCGTTTCGGTACTCCAGAGGAACTGAAAGAGCTGATTGATACAGCCCATAATATGGGGATTGCAGTTATCATGGACATTGTCCATTCACACGCAGTGAAAAATGAAGTGGAAGGCTTAGGTAACTTTGCCGGTGATCCTAACCAATATTTCTATCCTGGTGGACGCCGGGAACACCCAGCCTGGGATTCACTTTGCTTTGATTACGGCAAGAACGAAGTTATTCATTTCCTGCTATCTAACTGTAAATTCTGGTTGGAGGAATATCATTTCGATGGCTTCCGTTTTGACGGAGTAACCTCCATGTTGTATTATAGTCATGGCTTGGGAGAAGCGTTCTGTAATTATGGAGATTATTTCAACGGACATCAAGACGACAATGCCATTTGTTATCTGACACTTGCCAATCGGCTTATCCATCAAGTCAATGCCAAAGCCATTACCATTGCCGAAGAAGTGTCGGGAATGCCCGGACTTGCAGCTAAATATGAAGATGGCGGCTACGGGTTTGATTACCGCATGGCCATGAATATTCCCGATTATTGGATTAAGACAATCAAAGAAAAAATAGATGAAGACTGGAAGCCATCCAGCATGTTCTGGGAAGTGACCAACCGCCGCAAAGATGAAAAGACCATCTCCTATGCGGAAAGCCATGACCAAGCTTTAGTGGGTGACAAAACCATCATTTTCCGTCTGATTGATGCGGATATGTACTGGCACATGCAGAAAGGAGACGAGAACTATACCGTAAATCGGGGTATTTCTCTCCATAAAATGATACGTTTACTGACTACAACTACTATCAACGGTGGTTATCTTAACTTTATGGGCAATGAATTCGGACATCCGGAATGGATTGACTTCCCCCGTGAAGGTAACGGCTGGTCTTGCAAATATGCCCGCCGTCAATGGGATTTGGTGGATAATAAAAACCTGGCATACCATTATATGGGTGACTTTGATGCTGCGATGTTGGGAGTTGTAAAAAGCATAAAGAATTTTCAGGCTACTCCGGTCCAAGAAATATGGCACAATGACGGTGACCAGATATTGGCCTATATGCGTAAAGATTTGATTTTTGTATTCAACTTCAACCCCAAACAGTCTTTTACTGATTACGGTTTCTTGGTTCCTGCCGGAACCTATGAAGTTATTTTGAATACTGATAATCCAAATTATGGAGGTAATGGTTTAACAGATGATACCATCAAGCACTTTACCATCCACGACCCACTTTACAAAAAAGACAAGAAGGAGTGGCTAAAGCTTTACATACCGGCACGTACAGCCGTTGTGCTGAGAAGAACCAAGTAGTCATTTCATAATACAAAAAAGGAGGTTGTGTCAAAACGCTGGCACAACCTCTTTTTATGCACAAAGCCCCGACTTTCACAAGCCCGGGCTTTGTTATTACCCAAAGTTTTTGTGTCTTTAGGCATAAAGTTTTTCGTTATGGCAAAGTTACATTTTCGTCCTTACATTCCCAACCCAACAGTTCTTTTTCCCGGAAGAATTGATGAAAACATAGCAGCGAACAATCCGGTTCGCATAGTTAATACTGTTGTTGATAACCTCAATCTTGACAATTTCAAGAAGCTTTATAAGGCAACCGGTCGTTGTCCTTATCATCCTGAAATGATGCTTAAAGTGATTATCTATGCCTACATGAACAATATCTATTCGTGCCGGAAAATAGAGAAGCTTCTCCTGCGTGACATTCATTATATCCGGCTTTCCGGTAATGAACATCCGGATTTTATTACCATCAACCGTTTTTGAAACCGTGTAGAAAAGGAAATAAATACCGTATTCACGCAGTTGGTTCTTGTCCTTGCCGACAATGGTACAAAGCTGATGGATAAGATCCGCATTCTCCTGGAGCAGGTGGATGAAGTCATAGCCCAAGAGAACTCCATGAAAGACACACCCGTAGAGTTCACTCCCGCCATGCTCTCAGATATAGTGAATGGACTTAAAGAGGTGCTGGAACACCAGCCTGTAACAAAGGACAAGGAACAAAAGAAAGTCATCCGGGAAAAGAAGAAACAGGTCCGGGAACTTGAGCAGTACCGTGACAAGTTGATGGAATACGACAACCATCTTGATACTCTTGGAGAACGCAACTCTTACTCCAAGACCAATCCTGATGCCACCTTCATGCGCATGAAAGAAGACGCCATGAGAAATGGGCAGACCAAACCCGGATATAATCAGACCACGTGTGACTCAAAATACGTCGAATATTAAGCCTTATTACCTAATTACTGGAAAAATAGTCGCATAGACAAAAAAAGAAGGGGATGTGCCTTAGTTTTGACACATCCCCCTCTTTTTATTTAGGAGCCTTTTATTTCAATTGACTGTCGATGAAGTTCAACATTGTTTTTGCATTATCCATCATCTTCTTTTGAGCTGGTTTGTCTACAGAGAGCAATGGAATAAGTTTACCCAAATATTCTTTGGCTTCCTTGAATTCAACTTTTGCTTTTTCTACATCTGTTTTCATGGTATTGGCACCCTTGCTATAATATAAAGAACCCAGACTATTAAGCGCATTTACATTATCTGCTTGGATAGCTATGGCCTGTTTAAATGCTTCTTCGGCTGCATCCATCTTTTTGGCTTTCTGCGCCATAATACCTTGATTTACGTAATAAGTGGCATACAATTTAGTCAAAGTCTTATTACCGGGATTTACTTCCAATCCTTCCTTTAAAGTAGCAATATACTCATCATTTTTCTTCAAATCTTTCAAAGCGCTGACTTTACCTATGTAAGCATTTGCCAAGTTATACTTTTTCTGCACAGCAATATCAAAATACTTCAAAGCTTCGGCAGGTTTCTTAATCTTATCGGCACAAACACCACAGTTATATGCAATTACAGAATCTTGATTGTTTGTTTGTGTCAGATAAGTACTAAATTTTGTGTAAGCTTCCTGATAATTTTTAGCTTCAAGAGCAGCTTTACCATCATTGACCAACTGGGCAGGGTCAGCATTCTGCGCAAAGAAACTCGTAACTGCACAACATAGTGCGATAGATAAGATTAATTTTTTCATATGCTTTAATTCATTTAAAAGTTGATTTTCAAAGTTAGTTTACAATGGCATAGAAGCAAAAACTTTTTACTTCTTTTAAGGTTTTTAGCACAGTCATAACAAGTGTTATTTTACGTAAAAGAAATATCTGAACACGGCTTTTCCATTTAAGTTTTTATTTAGTGGAACAATTCCCTCTACCCATACCAGTACGATATAGAAACTAGTTCCATTATTGATAATCAAAGGTCTACAAATATATCAAATTTATTTGGGGGACGTTCCTGACCAATAAAGACGGCCATGGAGGCAAAGATACATTGGCAGTAGCCATTCCCGGAACAAAAAGCGACAAGATCATATCATTGCCGTTACTTCTGCACCTTTCTTGCCGCTTCCGATAAACATGCCCACATAAGCCAGAGAATCCTTTGCTATCTTGATAGACAAAGCCTCTCCACCAGTAGTATAGGCTTCCACAACTCTCACATTGATTACCGCATAAGCGAACTTGTTTTTCAAGTCCGCACAAATCGGCGTAAATCCGGAAAGAAAACTTCCCACTACCAGGTTCTGCGTGTCGAGTTTGAACGGGCCACGTCTACGAATACCGGTCTGGACATCGTGGCGTTCCTCTTGCTCAACGGGCGGAACTAAGTCATACTTAAATCCTGATGACATAATTAATTCTTGTTTTGTTCAACAATAGTTTTCGTTCTCTCGTCAATCATCTTAGCGATAGATTCAGATTCTTTCTCAATCTTCTCTTCCGCCGTTTCGGGAGGGGTTACGCCCTTGAAGTATGCATCCAAGTCCTCATCGTCCTTAATGGCGCATCGTTTGGCGTAGTTTTCGGGAATACCATATTCCTTAGCCTTTGCCAAAATCTGCTGGCTACGTGTTGCTTGAGCCTTTTCCATTTCAAACTGTGTTAGCTTGTCAGAAAGGCTCTTGTTGGAATCAATTAAGGCTTGCGCCCATGCAGGCACATCGTCTTTATTTTCTTCCGTTTTGGTGGTTGTGGTAGTCTCAATTGGCTTACCGTCTTTAAGGTTATGTCTCTTCTCGTAGTTGGAAACTGCGGTCTTGGAAGCATCCCCGGCACGGAAATCACCATAGGAATTAAGCACGTCCGGAAAACTGATACCCTCAACAACGGAGTTTACCTTTGTCTCGTCCGTTACACCCTCTGCCTTTTTAGTAGCTATTCGGGTCAAGATAGCAGTGTCCACCCCAGCGAATTTCTGTTGTAGCCCTGCCAAGATTTGTTCTAAGATTGTCATACCGTATGAATTTGATTTATAAATTTCTACGGTAAATTTCGTTATTTATAAAGAAGATGAAAAATTATCAGATAGGTGATACACGACAATAAGAGCCTGTTTAAATTTTCTTCAATAATAATCTTATAGTGGCTAATTTGACCATTTCCTCTGCCGAATCGAATGTTAGTTCATAGTTTCGGCAGAGCCTTCTATTGTAATCCATCCATGAGAATGTTCTTTCCACAATCCATCTCTTTTGAATGGGTCTGAATCACTGTTCCTTGTACGCGCTGATAACAACCTGAATGACATATCCGAATTTCTTTCTTATGTTATCGACAAGTTCTCCTCGGTAACCTCCATCGACAAGGATGTTTTTTACACTGGAGCACATCTCCTTAAGAACCCTCATCAGCAAATAAGCGGCTTTACTGTCATGCACATTAGCTATGGTGACCATAACGGCAATAAGAAAGCCATGCTTTGACCACGTTTCACACGTACATGCCCACGTAATTTCTCTAACAACAAGTCAAAATCCAATTGAGAGGCCCATTTGCGATAGTAGTAATAGACCAACTGCCACTTGGGAAAGTCAAGAGGAAGCATCCGCCATTGACAACCTGTCTTTACCAGGTAAAATATAGCGTTCCAAATCAATCGCAAATCATATTTTCGCTTTCTTTCTTGCAGGTTCAATACTTTTGTTATATATTGCCAATCGGTTTCCGTTAAATCTGTATGATACATCTTTTTTTAAGTTTGGTCGCTTCAAAGAAAGAAATAATCTGGCGGATACGGAAACCTCTTTAGAAAAAGATTTCAGGCATTTTTAAACAGGCTCTAAAACGATTGTCGTAAAATTGTATAAAAAAAGGCGTGATAACAGTCACACCTAAATATTCTTCTTATGAACTAATCAGAAACCCAACATCGCGGCTGGAGGTATATTCAGCACTCGACATAGCAATCTCGCAATTCTGAGGGTCGGTTCCGAACGTCCAGAAATATAGTCATTCACACGCGATGGACTTATACCAATCTCACCAGCAAGTTGCTTTTGACTCATCCCTTTCTCTTCAAGAGATAGCTCTATCAATTCCGCAACAGTCGGTTTTTCTATCGGATAATGTTCTTTTTCATATGCTATCACAATATCGGACATAAGTGTAAGCTCCACCGCATTCTTATCATTTGAAGGCGTATTGTCATCAACCAATGGCAGAAGTTCCTCCACTCTCGCCAAAGCAAATTCATACTGTTCTTTTGTTACTTTATTCATACTTCTATCTCTTAAATGGTTGAACAATCTATCTTATTGTAATCTTTATGAGTACCAACCCAGCGAATGAAGACATACCCAATTGTAAACTTAACAACGACAACCAACCGATAGTTGTTGCCTCTGATATTGAATACATAGTGTTGATTACCTACATAATCAACCACGGCTCTTTCATTTAAGATAAAAATAAAGACATATTATCCCTTACCCGGTTTGTTGAGAATCGGGTGATTTTTTTATGATTGTACTTCAAGCAGTTATCTTTTTCTAAAAATCAGATTTATTTCATTTTTGGTAAAGAAACCGCATTAATCGGGTAAAACTCATTGAGACATGGCGCATAAGTTCTGCCACGCCTTTTCTCTTGTCAGATCGCTTTTTGCGCAACCCTTTCCATATAGAAAATACCGAGTAGACAATTCTTTGTATTGTATCAAGGTTGCGGGCGGCCTTTGCCGACTTGCGCTTCACCTTGTCTTGCAGCAGATTTACATCCAGTCCCCAATGCATACTTTCTATCGACCAGTGATGGCGCACAATGGAACCCATGGAGGGCGTGTCAGCCGGCAGACTGCTCACATACAGACGTTTTTCACGTGTATTTATCGCGGTCGTCTTTCTGACGGTCTGGGCCATGTATTCTATAATCGTCATGTTTCCGCCCCATTTCTCCTTGTCGGCAATAATTTCGAGACCGTCATATATGTTGTATGTTCTTGTCTCGATTCTTCCATGACCGAGTTCGGGACCATCAGTATAAGAATATAGCGGCTTATACTCTTTGAGTCTGTCTTCCACTCCGTAACGTAGCGAAGGCTGGTTGGCCTTGAGTTCAATGAGAAAATCAGCACCTTTACCTCTTATCCTGTCTATGATGTCCTTTTGCATGGACATGGCGTCGGCTGTCACAGTCTTTCCGGCAAAATCAAGTTTGTCGATAAGTTGTGGGATAGCCTTTATTTCATTGCTTTTCTCCGGACAGGCCTCTGTTGCCAGCGTTATGCCTGTGTTGAACGAGTAAGCCGACACGATATCCGGATTTCGTCCGTTCGCCAGAACCGTGCCCCGCTCGGCCTTGCCGTCAATACAGATTATCTCCCGCCCGGATCGGCTACACAACTGAGCATGAAACACTTAGACAAATCCCTGCATCCTGTCGGCCATGGCGCAGTCATTTATCCCACTATCTACTCGGCAAAGGGTCGCTTCGGACGGTACTCCATTTTTCAACATCCCCATTTTGCGGAACTTTTTGATATTGTGTTTGCCGAAAGCAATTATATCAGCACGACCGACAAATCCAGAGGCACGACCAAGTACCATCAGCATTATGATATCCCGGAGTCTGTGACGGTGGTTTCCCTTGTCTGTTCTGCGGAAATCCGGCACTGACGAGGCAAAATCAACCAGTCTGTCCATGATGCTGCACGCAGGGTAAAAACGATGTTTCTTTTTAATATATATTAAACCGAAAATATTGCATATCAGGCGAATAATGCGTATTTTCGCGTAGCGAAAATCGAAGCAGAAGAGCCTTCTCGGCCACTCCGCCTCTTTTTTAAATTTTAATTTTATGATAAAGAAACACCGAAGGCGGTGCTTCGGCATCGCTGTGTGCAAAGGTAGACATTTTCGCTATAAAATACCACTATTTTCGTAAACTTCGACCGATTTTAAATGAAAGAGCCGTGATAATCAACTGAAAGAAAATCCACTTTAATGTCTGATAGGTTCTTCCATTCAGCTTTTTCCGCTATATCATACCAACGTTCTAAGGCTATGCGTGAATCCTCATACCCTTTCGTCTCGTAGAACTCTTTCAATTTTCTATGTGATACAATTCTCATACCTCTCTTATTTGATGCAAAAATAAGTAGTTATTCATAATTATTTCACCTATGTCGAAATTACATTATCTTTGCCTCGAACAAAACTGCGTGATAAATGAAAATCAAGAAATTGGCGCTGAGCGGTTCCGAACGTCGGGAACTTACCACCGGTTTCCGGACAGGCGAAAGCCATTGTTTTCGTATACGTTGCCGCGCCATACTGCTCAAAGCAGAGGGCTTGAGTGCGCCCCAAGTGGGAGCACAAACGGAAATGACCGCCCAAACCGTTGGCAGTTGGGTCAAACGTTTCGAAAGCCAAGGAATCCAAGGATTATACACACGTCCGGGACAAGGTCGCAAAGCCATCATGGACTGTTCGGACGAGGAATCCGTGCGCAAAGCCATCGAATCGGACCGGCAGAGTGTGCGTGCAGCCAAAGAAGCCTGGCAGAATGCTTCGGGCAAGGAAGCGAGCGAATCGACGTTCAAACGTTTTTTATCCGCATTGGCGCAAGATATAGACGTATAAGAAAACGTCCTAAGGGTAAGCCCTCGCCGCTGCTCTATGCGTATAAGACCGAGAAGCTGCAAGAACTTGAAACACTTTTTGAAAAAGGCTCCATCGACCTCTTCTATGGTGACGAATCTCATATCTGCACGGAAGGCCATGTCCCTTATGGGTGGCAGTTTGCCGGAGAAGACGTTTACATTCCTGTCGAAAAAGCCAAACGGCTCAACATCTTTGGCATGATTGACAGGAATAACCGCTTTGAAGGATTCTGCACCTGCGATTCTGTCGATGTAGAGAAAGTTGTTGATTTCCTCGACAGATTCTCTTTCAAGCTCTACAGAAAGACATTTGTTGTCCTTGACAATGCAAGTGTACATCGTAATGAGAAAATAAAGCGAATGCGTCCAATATGGGAAAAACGGGGACTTTTTCTCTTCTACATTCCTCCATACTCTCCTCATTTGAACATTGTGGAGACCCTTTGGCGTATTATGAAAGGGAAATGGCTCCGACCACAGGATTATGTCACTACCGAATCGCTGTTTTATGCCACCAACAGGGCTTTGGCGGCGATAGGAACACGACTGAATATTAACTTTAGCCATTATGCTGCTTAATTTTGATTAGTTACTTAGGAATTAATTTTGAATTATAAAATTTTTCCAGAAAATATATTCTATAATATAGAATTTAGTAATAAAAAAGCAGAACTAAATTAGCTACGCTCAATAGTACTATAAAAACATGAAGCAATGAATTATCCCTTGGGGTTAGGAGACGCTGCATTGTTATTCTTTGCCGTTTGCTCCTCTTTGATTTCTGCAAGTTCCTCTTCTACCCTATCAGCATTCCCGGCAAACATGATTCCCTCACGTGTGGACCAAATGCCACCACTGACAGCGGAAAACGCAGTAGTCACCTTATCACTCAAATCATCAATCATATATGGAACCAGTTCTGTTTCTATGTCAATGGTCTGCGACGCCTTGCTAAACTCGGTTGGATTGATAGAACCTAAAGCGGAAAGCGGTTCCTGATGCTTTGCCTACCCCCTTCAACGTTTCAAAGGATATTCTTGGAGTGTTTGACATATCATAAGCCATGTTAGTAAGCGTTTCAGCTTCGAACTTAATTTTCATCATCGTCGGTCGGAGTACAATCCATCGACGGTTCAGTGCCGACTGTGAAAGCAGTTTGAATGTTCACTATATCCTGCTAAGGGATAGAGATACGGTTTACCGGTTCGGTCTTGTATTGTGCTTCGGTTTCGTAGGTCTTACCAGTCTTTTCATCAAAAACCTTCTCCGCTTCCTTTTCAAGCACTTTTCTATCCGGATACTTCTCTTTATCCACCATGATTTCATGGCGTTCCGGATTCCAATCGTCCCAAAGTTTACAACGGTCGGGAAGTTCGGTCTTTCTTCCTTTCTTTAGGTAGGTGATTTTCTGACCGATGTCAGACAGATTCAATATTTCTTCTAAACTCAATGGCATAATCTATAATTTTAGTGTGTGAATATTCCTGTTAAATCTTTCGGTTTCAAAATGCGTCCAAGCAAACAACCCAATACATAATATCTAATGGCATCCATCAAATGATTATATTCATCTACTGGCTCATTGATGTAGTTTCCATCCTTATCTTTGTCCCAAACATATTTCCGAAGTTTAGTAATAAGATTGTAAGAGCGTTCTGTTACAGAGAACTCCATGTCTTTAATCTTATCAATACCCGCTTTGATTGAACCGGGAAACTTATCTACCGGATAGATATTCACGCCTCTGTTCTTTATCTCTTGAATCAATCGAGGGTCTTGCGAATCGGCAAAAACTTTCATAGAGAAAGGCTTTAACCTGTTGGCAATAGCTGATGAAAGCATATCCGTCTCATAGAAAAGTTCATCAACATACAAACGGTTATCAATAATGCCACATCTTACAGCAGCGGAAGGATCATTAGTAAAGCCGAAGTCCTGCCCTATTCCTACCTTTTTGCATTCCTGCGAGAACTCTTTCACAATTCCCCACTTCTTGAACACAGCACCTTCCACCACGTCTGCCCAACGGCCGATAACCACATGAGCGTAATCATTCTATTTTCCGCCACGACAATTTTATCGGCTGTTTTTCAGCCGATAAAATAAAAATGCCCGCAAGAAAATATTTTTGTTTTAACATTCCGGTTTATAAAAACATGGCAGAAGAGTCTTCTTGTCACAGTCCTTACCATGAAGAATACATTCGAACAGGTGCTTCAGGTAATCCTGGGGGTCTATGCCATTAAGCTTGCAGCTTTCTATCAGAGAGAAGACGAATGCCGAGTTTTCTGCCGCATCCTCACTGCCTATGTCCATGCAGTTCTTGAGCAACAGCTTTACCGGTTTCATCCTTTGTTCACAGAGGTTGTTCGATATTTCCGCTGCACCGTCCTTGAGGATATTTCTCAGGGACTTCCACTGGTTTAACGTATAATTGGCAGCCTTTCTCATCAGTTCGTTAGCCATAATCTTCGCATCCTGCATCATCATGACCACCTTATGATGGATACTTTCAAGGATCGGTCCTGTAAGCTTCCGTCTTTTCCCCTTTATCTGCTCACCGCTGAGCTTCATGGTGCGGAACAGATCTTCATTCATGAACATATCGCCGATGGAGTCTATTATCTCCGTCGCTGTCCTGTCCGAAGGCAAGGCGTCAACCCACAACCTTCTGCAGTGCGTCCAGCATCCTATATGAAGCACCCTTGAGTCTTCTCCATCAAACATTCTGTAAACCGTATATCCGTCAGTGGACAGGGTCCCCATAAAATGTTCCAGGAACGACTTCGCCGCATCGGATGACCTGCTGCCGTTGTTATAGTGATAATAGACCATCTTCATATGCTTTGCAAAGAATGCCCATAAGTACTTTCTCCTGTAAGCCTTGCCTTCCTTTGTTTCGACGCCTACAAGTTCGGTCGTCTCATCAACCATAAGATATTCAGCCTGCTGTACAAACCCCTTGAATACCTCTCCGATAAAATCCTTGAGTTTGGCGATTCCGTTATGGATATAGCTGTTCAGTGTGGTGTTGCTTATGTGGATGCCCTCTCTGGCAAGCAGTCTTATCTGCCTGTTCTCCGGCATGCTGAAGTCGTATTTCAGACAGAGCAGACGGGCAAGCAGTTCAGGAGAGAAGATGCCTCCAAGGTCTTTCAGCGGATGTTCCATCGTGTTCGCGAAAGTGCCGTCCGCAAGCTTCACCCTTGCCACCTTGCAGACATGCTCCACGTTATGAGCCCTTACATGTTCTATGACCCTGTATTCCCACACATCAGGCATACCGTTGCGGTTCATGAAACGTCCTCCTTCGGGAAGCGTGTAATACTCGTCCACTTCATGTACTACTACTTTGTCAACTTTCAATTTGGTTTTCACGGCACGTGGTGCGGTTTCCTTTCTTCTTGAAGGTTTATTGCTCTGTGCAGTTGCGTTGTCGGAAGAGGTATTGCCGCCGGCTTCGTTACCATCGGCCTTATTATTATCATCATCATCCTCCTTGTCAGAACCGTCATACTCGGATTTCTCCATTGCAGACCTGTCAATGTTACGGTTGTTCAGCAGCCTTCTTTGCTCGGAAGTACGGCCGAAACGGTGTTTCCTGCTGTCCTCAAGCTGAAGCCTGAGACTGGAAATCTCGTTTGCCAGCATCCTGTTCACATCGTCTTTTGCATCAAGCTGCTTTCTCATAAGCTCCATTTCTTTCCTGTAATTTTCAACCGTAGCTGATTGCTTTTCGAGGGAATCTTTGAGGTCATTGAGAAGCTGTTTAAAATTTATTGAAGATAAACGTTATTGCAATGAATAATGTATTGTAAATCAGTAGGTTAATTGGAGATTTATTTGTAGCTTTATGAGTGTCAATCAATTAGAGTTATGGAACAATACTCAACTAACCTTACTGATAAACAGTGG
>NZ_JAMZEE010000047.1:0-32659 GCF_024704895.1 Bacteroides muris (ex Fokt et al. 2023)
TATCTTATTATACTAAATATTATTTACTAACTCATTTGTTTTCAACGGATTAACTGTAATTTTAACGAAGTATTATAAATTAAAAAATAGAAAGAAATGGATGATTTTAGAAAATACGCTACCAAGCATCTTGGTATGAACAGCTTGGTGTTGGATGATGTGATTAAATCACAAGCCGGCTATTTGAATCCCTATATCCTCGAGGAACGCCAGCTTAATGTAACGCAGTTGGACGTGTTTTCGCGTCTGATGATGGACCGTATCATATTTCTCGGTACGCAGGTTGATGACTATACAGCCAATACTTTGCAGGCTCAGTTGCTTTATCTGGATTCGGTGGATCCGGGCAAGGATATTTCCATCTATATCAATTCACCGGGCGGTTCGGTATATGCCGGTCTGGGTATTTATGATACCATGCAGTTCATCAGCAGTGATGTGGCTACTATCTGTACAGGTATGGCTGCAAGTATGGCTGCCGTATTGCTAGTTGCCGGTGCCGAAGGCAAACGCTCTGCATTGACCCACTCCCGCGTGATGATACACCAGCCGATGGGAGGTGCTCAAGGGCAAGCTTCGGATATTGAAATCACGGCACGTGAGATTCAGAAGCTGAAGAAAGAACTTTATACCATTATCGCCGACCACTCCCACACTCCCTTTGACAAGGTATGGGCAGATTCTGACCGTGACTACTGGATGACAGCCCAGGAAGCCAAAGAATATGGTATGGTAGATGAGGTTTTGATTAAAAAATAAATATGGCAGATTCAAGAAAAAATAAAAATAGATGCAGCTTTTGCGGTCGCACCGAAGATGAAGTCGGATTTCTCATAACGGGGATGAATGGCTATATCTGCGACAGTTGCGCCACCCAGGCTTATGAGATTACTCAGGAGGCTTTGGGGGCTGGCAAGAAGGCAAGTGCCACGAAGCTGAATCTGAAAGAGCTTCCTAAACCCATAGAAATAAAGAAGTTCCTCGACCAATATGTCATTGGTCAGGATGATGCCAAGCGTTTTTTGTCCGTGTCGGTATACAACCATTACAAACGTCTGCTTCAGAAGGATGGCGGTGATGATGTGGAGATTGAGAAATCAAACATCGTCATGGTGGGCAGTACCGGTACGGGAAAGACGTTATTGGCGCGTACTATCGCCAAATTGCTACATGTTCCTTTTACTATTGTGGATGCAACAGTTCTGACAGAGGCTGGTTATGTGGGCGAGGATATTGAAAGCATTTTGACGCGTCTGCTCCAGGTGGCGGATTATAACGTACCTGAGGCAGAGCAAGGTATCGTGTTTATCGACGAGATAGACAAAATAGCACGCAAGGGTGATAATCCTTCCATAACTCGTGATGTGAGTGGTGAAGGCGTGCAACAGGGATTGCTGAAGCTGCTGGAAGGTTCTGTGGTGAATGTTCCTCCCCAGGGTGGGCGCAAGCATCCCGACCAGAAAATGATTCCGGTCAATACTAAGAATATTCTGTTTATTTGCGGTGGGGCTTTCGATGGTATTGAAAAGAAGATTGCCCAGCGGCTGAATACACACGTTGTCGGGTATAGTGCTGTGCGCAATACGGCAGCCATCGATAAGAGTAACATGATGCAGTACATTGCTCCGCAGGATTTGAAGTCGTTCGGATTGATTCCCGAGATTATCGGCCGCCTTCCGGTGCTGACTTATCTGAATCCGTTAGACCGTGTGGCGTTGCGATCCATTCTTACGGAACCGAAGAATTCCATCATCAAGCAATATATCAAACTGTTTGAGATGGACAATGTGAAGCTGACTTTTGAAGATGCTGTATTTGAATATATCGTGGATAAAGCGGTAGAATATAAGTTGGGAGCCCGCGGCTTGCGTTCCATTGTAGAGACAATTATGATGGATGCCATGTTCGAAATTCCGTCAGAACAGAAGGAAAATTTTGTTGTGACGTTGGACTATGCCAAGCACCAGCTTGAAAAGGCAAATATGGCACGATTGCAAAGTACTTAATAATCAGAAGGTAATACGGAAGGGAACCGACTATTTTGCTTTTTATTGAAAAATATTCGATGGATTATGCTTGAAATTTAAGAAGTTGTTTATAACTTTGTTAGGGTTCTTTGTAAAAACATGGCGGAGTACCACTATTAAAAGTTAACTCAATAAACAACAACCTAATGAATCATGGCAGGGAAGAAGATTAATTTGACAGACCAGCTGAAGAAATACTTCGGGTTCGATACATTTAAAGGAAATCAGGAAGCAATCATAGAGAATCTGTTGGCGGGTAATGATACATTCGTGTTGATGCCTACCGGCGGTGGAAAATCTTTGTGCTACCAATTGCCGTCCTTGTTGATGGAGGGTACGGCCATCGTGATTTCTCCTCTGATTGCCTTGATGAAGAATCAGGTCGATGCGATGCGTAACTTCAGCGAAGAGGATGGGATAGCCCACTTCATCAATTCTTCCCTAAATAAAAGTGCGATAGATCAGGTCCGGTCCGACATACTCAGTGGCAAGACAAAGCTGTTGTATGTAGCTCCGGAATCATTGACGAAGGAAGAGAATGTGGAATTTCTGAAAACGGTGAAGATTTCGTTCTATGCCGTGGACGAAGCCCATTGTATTTCTGAATGGGGACATGATTTTCGTCCTGAGTATCGCCGTATCCGTCCCATTGTCAATGAAATAGGGAAAGCCCCTTTGATAGCGTTGACTGCGACGGCCACACCGAAGGTGCAGCATGACATCCAGAAGAATCTGGGTATGGTGGATGCGCAGGTGTTCAAGTCATCGTTCAACCGCCCTAATCTCTATTACGAGGTACGTCCTAAAACAGTAAATGTAGATCGGGACATCATCAAGTTCATTAAGAACAATCCCGAAAAGTCAGGCATTATCTATTGCCTGAGCCGGAAGAAAGTGGAGGAACTTGCTGAAATCCTGCAGGCAAACGGAATCAATGCCCGTGCCTATCATGCCGGAATGGATTCGGCTACACGAACACAGAACCAGGATGATTTCCTGATGGAAAAAATTGATGTGATTGTAGCTACCATTGCCTTTGGTATGGGGATTGACAAACCGGATGTGCGCTATGTCATTCATTACGATATACCCAAAAGTCTGGAAGGATATTACCAGGAGACCGGACGTGCCGGAAGAGATGGGGGAGAAGGGCAGTGTATTACTTTTTATACCAATAAAGACTTGCAGAAGCTTGAGAAGTTTATGCAAGGCAAACCTGTAGCAGAGCAGGAAATTGGCAAGCAGCTTCTGCTGGAGACCGCTGCGTATGCCGAATCTTCCGTATGCCGCCGAAAGGCGTTACTTCATTACTTCGGTGAAGAATATGTGGAAGAAAATTGTGGTAATTGTGACAATTGTTTAAATCCGAAAAAACAAGTGGAAGCTCAAGATTTATTGTGTACCGTGATTGAAGCTATTCTCGCGGTGAAAGAAAATTTTAAAGCGGACTATATTATAGACATAATACAAGGTAAGGAGACTTCGGAAGTGCAGGCGCATCTGCACGAAGATCTCGAAGTGTTTGGCTCTGGCATGGGTGAAGAAGACAAAACGTGGAATGCTGTGATTCGTCAGGCACTTATTGCCGGTTACCTGAGTAAGGATGTCGAAAACTATGGTTTGCTGAAAGTGACGGATGACGGTAAGAAGTTCCTCAAACGTCCCAAATCATTCAAGATAGTGGAAGACAATGACTTTGAGGATGTGGAAGAGGAAGCACCTGCACGTGGAGGCGGTGCGTGTGCGGTAGACCCGGCATTGTACTCCATGCTGAAGGACTTACGAAAGAAGTTGTCCAAGAAGTTGGAAGTGCCTCCTTATGTCATTTTCCAAGACCCCTCTTTGGAAGCGATGGCGACCATATATCCGGTGACTTTGGACGAGTTGCAGAACATACCGGGTGTAGGAGCCGGAAAGGCAAAACGCTATGGCGAGGAATTCTGTAAACTCATTAAGCGGCACTGTGAGGAGAATGAGATTGAACGTCCCGAGGACTTGCGTGTGCGTACAGTGGCCAATAAGTCAAAAATGAAGGTGGCCATCATTCAGGCCATTGACCGTAAGGTGGCGTTGGATGACATTGCTGTGTCGAAAGGCATTGAGTTCGAAGAGTTGCTGGATGAGATAGAAGCTATTGTCTACTCTGGAACGAAATTGAATATCGACTATTTCTTGGAGGATATTATGGATGAAGACCATTTGCTGGATATCTATGATTATTTCAAGGAATCTACTACTGATAAGATTGACGATGCTCTGGATGAATTGGGTGATGAGTTTACGGAAGAAGAAGTACGTTTAGTGCGTATCAAGTTTATTTCAGAGATGGCAAACTGATAGGTTTGAGTTGATAAAAAAGAAAAAAATATTGCGTGCAAGTATACGGAATGGAATAAAAACCGTATATTTGCACGCAATAAATTTTAAACGCATAGTCCTATGTCATTTATTGCTGATAAGATTGTAATGGATGGATTAACTTATGACGACGTATTGTTAGTCCCTGCTTATTCCGAAGTCTTGCCTAAAACAGTCGAACTCTCGACTAAGTTTTCACGAAACATTGAGTTGAAAATCCCGTTTGTAACTGCTGCCATGGATACGGTTACCGAAGCGAAGATGGCTATTGCCATTGCCCGCGAAGGTGGTATCGGAGTTATTCATAAGAATATGTCCATTGAGGAGCAGGCACGTCAGGTAGCTATTGTGAAGCGGGCTGAAAACGGTATGATTTATGACCCGGTGACTATCAAGAGAGGTTCTACGGTAGCTGATGCATTGGCTTTGATGGCTGAATACAAGATCGGTGGTATTCCGGTGGTAGATGATGAAAGATATTTGGTTGGTATTGTTACCAATCGTGACCTTCGTTTTGAGAAAGATATGAATAAGCGTATCGACGAGGTGATGACTAAAGAGAACATCATTACTACCAATCCTACTACAGATATGGAGGCTGTTTCTCAAATTTTGCAAGAACATAGAATAGAGAAGTTGCCGGTAGTAGATAAAGACAATAAATTGGTAGGCCTGATTACCTATAAGGATATTACCAAGGCCAAGGATAAACCTATGGCGTGCAAGGATAGCAAAGGACGTCTGCGCGTTGCTGCTGGAGTGGGAGTGACGAATGATACTTTGGACCGCATGCGGGCTTTGGTGGATGCAGGGGCAGATGCCATTGTCATTGATACAGCTCACGGACATTCTAAAGGAGTTATTGAAAAGTTGAAAGAAGCCAAAGAGCATTTCCCGCATATTGATATTGTTGTTGGTAATATTGCTACCGGTGAAGCTGCAAAGGCATTGGTTGAGGCTGGTGCTGATGGAGTAAAGGTAGGCATCGGTCCGGGTTCCATCTGCACTACCCGTGTGGTTGCCGGTGTGGGTGTTCCCCAGTTGTCTGCCGTTTATGATGTGGCAAAGGCACTGAAGGGTACAGGTGTTCCTTTGATTGCCGATGGTGGTTTGCGCTACTCGGGCGATGTAGTGAAGGCGTTGGCTGCCGGTGGTTACAGCGTGATGATTGGTTCGCTGGTTGCCGGAACGGAAGAGTCTCCGGGCGATACGATTATTTTCAACGGTCGTAAGTTCAAGTCCTATCGGGGTATGGGGTCGCTGGAAGCGATGGAAAATGGTTCCAAGGACCGCTACTTCCAAAGTGGTACCAGCGATGTGAAGAAATTGGTTCCGGAGGGTATTGCCGCCCGCGTTCCTTATAAAGGTACATTGTATGAAGTGATTTATCAGTTGGTTGGCGGTCTGCGTGCCGGTATGGGATATTGCGGTGCAGCCAATATAGAGAAACTGCACGATGCCAAGTTTACCCGCATTACTAATGCAGGTGTACTCGAAAGTCATCCGCACGATGTATCTATAACCAGTGAGGCGCCAAACTATAGCCGTCCTGAATAGGATAATAACAAAATAAGAGTGAATGCCCGGAAAGAGATTGCCGCTTTCCGGGCATTTTGTTTATATTTGCAGCCGTATAAAAAGAACGGATGGTGCTTATGGTCAGATTACTTTTGGTGTTTGTCTTCCTAGGTTTCGGATTGGCTGTTTCAGCTCAGGACAATCCGGTGCTGATGTGTATCAATGGAAAGGAGATTTACCGTTCGGAATTCGAGCGTAGCTATAACAAGAGCAGTTTCTCTGTCGGCACAGACCGGAAGTCCTTGGAGGCATATGCAAACAAGTTTATAGACTTCAGGTTGAAAATAGAGGCGGCCGAGGTTGCCGGGTTGGATACTTCACGTGTCTTTCGGAAGGAACAGGACGATTATCGCCGCTGTCTGATCAAATCATATCTGACGGATGAGGAGACGGCAGAGCAGGCGGCGCGGCAGTATTACGACAGGATGAAATCCGGCAGGCGTGCAGGCCGGGTGTATGTGAAGCATATTTTTAAATATCTTCCCCAGAATATTTCCGGTCATACATTGTGTGAGATGGAATCCGGGATGGATTCTATCTATAAGACTCTTGCAAAAGAAGAAGGAGGTGCATCGTCTTTCGATGCTTGTGTCGAGCAATATTCCGATGAGAAGAAAGCATTTTGGGTGGGTTGGCTGCAGAT
The DNA here is from genome assembly GCF_024704895.1 of Bacteroides muris (ex Fokt et al. 2023). Classification (NCBI taxonomy): domain Bacteria; kingdom Pseudomonadati; phylum Bacteroidota; class Bacteroidia; order Bacteroidales; family Bacteroidaceae; genus Bacteroides; species Bacteroides muris (ex Fokt et al. 2023). The sequence continues at coordinate 6,607 of NZ_JAMZEE010000047.1, forward strand.
GCCGGTGGAGTTTGAAGATATTGTATTCGGGCTGAATGTCGGAGAGATTTCCCGTCCGTTTCTCACTCCTCAGGGCATTCATATTGTGAAAGTACTCGAACAGCGGGATGTCCTTCCTTTTGAGAATATGAAGGACGAGATAATCCGTTGCCAGTCCCGTCGTCATGGAATGGATAAAGGAACGCGGGCTTTTGTGGAGAAACTGAAAAAGGAGTATCACTATATGCCGGATAAGGCCGGTATCGACGAACTGCTGGCCAAAGGAAGCACTTCCCGTGCATTGTTTACACTGGATGGCAAGGCATACGGTGGAAAAGAGTTTGCCGGATTTGCCGCTGCCTATCCGGCGGGGACACGCAGGCAGTTGGAGGCTTTTACAGTAAAAACGATTCTGGACTATGAAAACTCCCGACTGGAATTGAAGCATCCCGAATTCTGTGAGTTGCTGCAAGGACATCGTGACAGCATGCTACTTGCCGAAATCACTGACCGTGAAGTGGAAAAAAGGAGTGTGGCGGATGAAGCGGGATTGAAAGCATATTTTGAGGCGCACCGTTCGGACTTCCATTGGGACAAACCGCGTTATAAGGGTATTGTGCTGCATTGTACTACCAAGCGAGTGGCGAAGCAAGTACGGAAGTTTCTGAAACAGATTCCAGAAGAGGAATGGGTGGATGCCATCCGTCTCACTTTCAATGCCGGCGATACTCCCAAGATGCAGGTGGAGCAAGGACTATTTGCCCCCGGTGATAATGCGTATGTGGATGATTTGGTGTTCAAAGGGAAGGATGCAACTCCGGTTTTGTCATTTCCCTTTACTGCTGTGCAGGGTCGCAAGCAGAAGGGACCGGACAGTTGGCAAGAGGTGCGCGGACTGCTTGCAGACGCTTATCGCAACTATTTGGAAACGCGTTGGGTGGCAAAGTTGCGTGCTGCCGCTAAGGTTGAAATTGACCAAGAGGTTTTAAAAACCGTTAATAATCACTGATGCAACCGATTAAAACACTATCTTCGTACCTCAAAACGAAGTAAATATCAGTTGGTGATGCGAACAACCTGCGTTGGGCTATTAATTTTCCTTCTCTGTGCGGCGTGCAACGAGCAGCACGACCATAAAGGGCGGACACCTTTGGTGGAGTTGAACGGTAATTTCCTTTACCGGGAAGATTTGCAATCGGTACTTCCGGTCGGTTTGTCCAAAGACGACAGTCTGTTGTTTGCAGAACATTATGTCCGTAATTGGGTGGAAGATATTTTGTTGTACGATAAGGCGCAAAGCAATATACCCAATAATGGTGAGATTGATAAACTTGTAGAGAATTATCGCAAAGCATTGATAATGCACACCTATCAGCAGGCTTTAATACATCAGCAACTATCAGAGGAGATTTCAGAACAAGACTTGACCGAATATTACGAGAAGAACCAAGCGCTCTTCAAGGTAGAACGTCCGTTGATGAAAGGCTTGTTTATCAAGGTTCCTTTGAGGGCTCCTCAATTGGCCGATGTTCGCCGTTGGTATAAGGCGGAAACCCGTGAGGCGGTGGAACATCTGGAAAAGTACAGCTTGCAAAATGCTGTGAAGTATGACTACTTTTATGATAAGTGGGTACCGGTATCGGAAGTATTGGATATGCTGCCTTTGCAGGTGTCCGATGTGAACGACTATCTGAACAAGAACCGTCAGGTGGAACTGCAGGATACGGCTTTTCATTATTTCCTGAATGTGAGCGACTATCGACCGATAGGAGAACAGGAACCATACGAGTTTGCCCGTAGGCAAGTGAAAGATATGTTGCTGAACGTGAAGCAGGTGGAATTCATGAAGCAAATGAAGGAAGATTTGTACCAGCGGGCGGTGAAAAGAAACAAGATTAAATATTATTTAGAATAAGATACCAAGAATGAAACAGTGCATGAACTTTAAGTTTGTAATTTTATTTGCCTTGACACTATTGGTCGGTTCTGCCGTTTATGGACAAGACAACGTGATTGACGAGGTAGTTTGGGTAGTAGGTGACGAGGCCATACTAAAGTCCGAAGTGGAAGAGGCACGCATGAGTGCGTTATATGAGAACCGGCAGTTTGACCGTGACCCTTATTGTGCGATACCGGAGGAGATAGCCGTGCAGAAGCTCTTTCTTCACCAAGCTGCTCTCGACAGTATCGAGGTATCCGAAAGTGAGGTTATCCAGCGTGTGGACTATATGACAAACGTGTACATCGCCAACATCGGTTCGCGCGAGAAGATGGAGGAATATTTCAATAAGACCTCCAGCCAGATTCGTGAAACGTTGCGCGAGAATGCCCGTGAGGGATTGAAGGTTCAGAAGATGCAGCAGAAACTGGTGGGCGAGATTAAGATAACCCCGGCTGAGGTACGCCGTTACTTCAAGGATTTGCCGCAAGACAGCATCCCCTATATCCCTACCCAGGTAGAGGTGCAGATTATCACTCAGCAGCCTAAAGTCCCTTTGGAGGAGATAGAGGAAGTAAAGAGACGCTTGCGCGAATATACCGATCGTGTCAATAAGGGCGAAAGTTTCTCCATGTTGGCTCGTATGTACTCCGAAGACCGTGGCTCGGCTATGCGTGGTGGCGAGATTGAGTTTTCGGGACGTGGTATGCTGGACCCCGCTTACGCCAATGTGGCTTTCAACTTGCAGGACCCCAGCAAAGTTTCTAAGATTGTAGAGTCCGAATATGGTTTCCATATCATTCAGTTGATAGAGAAACGCGGTGACCGTATTAAAACACGCCACATTCTGTTAAAGCCGCATATTCCGGAAGAAGCCCTGACAGCTGCTTGTGCACGTCTGGACTCCATTGCCGATGACATCCGCAATAACAAATTCTCTTTTGAAGAGGCAGCCTCGGTGCTTTCGCAGGATAAGGATACGCGTAACAACCATGGTTTGTTGCCGAATCCCAATACGACCACTTCACGTTTTGAAATGCAGGAACTTCCTCCTGAAATAGCCAAGGTGGTAGACAAGATGAAAGTGGGCGAAATCTCCGAAGCCTTCACCATGATTCCGCAAAAGACCGGAAAGGAAGAGTGCGTGATTGTGAAGCTGAAGAGTCGTACGACGGGACACAAGGCCACCATTGCCGATGACTATCAGAACTTGAAAGAGATTGTGCTGGAGAAACGCCGCGGCGAAGTGCTGGACAAGTGGATTCGTGAGAAGCAGAAGCACACGTATGTCCGTATCAAGGATAATTGGAAGAATAACTGTACGTTCAAGTATCCGGGCTGGATTAAAGAATGATTCAGAGGGGATTTACATAGATTTGTATGCAAAAGAAGAATACAAGAAACCATTTCCTGAACAAGCATAGATACCTTCTCGTAGGTATTCTATGCTTGTTTGGTATCTGTCTGCTGAGTGCTCAGGACAAGAAGAAAAATCCTTCTGTACCTGACAAGAAGAAAGTGGACTCCATAGAACAGAGAAAGGCTGAGAAGCCGGAAAAGAAGAAAGCGCGTGTCGATTTGTTGTATGCCGACGAAGCACAGGCGGACAAACAGCTGCGTCCTGACGTGCAGGTACTCATCGGCTCGGTAAGGATGAAGCATGACAGTATGTACATGTTCTGTGATAGTGCGCTGATATTCGAAAAAACAAATTCTGTGGAAGCATTCGGCAATGTGCGTATGGAGCAGGGCGACACCTTGTTTATCTACGGAGACTATCTGTATTATGACGGCATGTCGCAGTTGGCCATGTTGCGTGAGAATGTACGCATGATAAACCGCAATACGGAGCTGACTACCGACAGTCTGAACTATGACCGTCTGTACGATTTGGGCTATTACTTCGAAGGCGGTACGCTGACCGACGAGAATAATGTACTCACTTCCGAGTGGGGAGAATACAGTCCTGCCACCAAGCTGGCAGTCTTCAACCACGACGTGAAGCTGGTCAATCCGAAGTTTGTATTGACTTCGGATACCTTGAAGTACAGTACGGCCACCAAGATTGCCACCATCTTAGGTCCCTCCGATATTGTGAGCGACCAGAACCATATCTATTCCGAACGTGGCGAGTACAACACCGCTACTGAGCAGGCGGAACTGCTCGACCGTTCCGTGTTGACCAACGACGGCAAGAAACTGACCGGCGACAGCCTTTTCTACGACCGCATACTGGGATACGGCGAGGCTTTTGACAATGTGCAGATGAATGATACGGTCAACCGGAACATGCTGACAGGCAACTACTGCTTCTACAACGAACTGACCGGAAGCGCCGTAGCCACCAAGCGTGCCGTAGCTGTAGACTATTCGCAGGGCGACAGTCTGTTCATGCACGGCGATACCTTGCGGCTGATTACTTACAATATGAATACCGATTCCATGTACCGCGAAATGCGTGCCTATCATAAGGTGCGTGCTTATCGCACGGATGTGCAGGCCGTATGCGATTCGTTGGTGTATAATTCCAAGGATTCTTGCATGACGATGTACACCGACCCTATTCTGTGGCATGGAGAACAGCAGTTGCTGGGCGAGGAGATTAAAATCTACATGAACGACAGTACCATCGATTGGGCGCATATCATCAACCAGGCCTTGACGGTAGAGAAGCACGACAGTATTCACTATAACCAAGTATCAGGCAAGGAGATGAAAGCTTTCTTCATAGATGGAGACATGCGCCTGGTAGAGGTGAACGGCAATGTACTGGTGGCGTATTATCCGGTGGAGGAGAAGGACAGCTCGCTGATTATGATGAACTATTCCGAGGGCGGGCTTTTGAAAATGTATCTGAAGGAGAGAAAGATGGAACGTGGTGTCTTTGTCGGAAAGACTACCGGCACGGCCTATCCTCTGGACCAGATTCCGTCGGATAAGAGCAAGTTGCCTTCCTTTGCTTGGTTCGACTACATCCGTCCGCTCAACAAGGAGGATATCTTCGAGTGGAGGGCTAAAAAAGCAGGTGAAGTGTTGAAGAAAAGTGACCGGAAACCCATAACTTCGCCAAGAAATATGCATATTAAACGAAACAATAAGTAGTGTCATGGGAATGTTTGCAATGCGGAAGCCGCGTGGCTTCAATCATCCCTACATTTATGTGGATGAGCGGAAAGAAAAGCTGGCGAAGATGGAAGAAAGCGCCAAGCGCGACCTCGGTATGCTGCCGGAAAAAGAATTCTCGCCCGAGGATATACGAGGCAAATTCATAGAAGGAACCACTCACTTGAGGCGGCGCAAGGAGAGCGGGCGTAAGCCGATGCATTTGGGCATAATCCTTGCTGTCATAGCTGTGCTGATTTACCTGTGGTATGCCATCAGTAACGGAATCATATAATAATGATTAATGGTCAAGGATTAGTGATTAATCATTAATCCCTGACCATTAATCCCTAATCATTAAACATTATCATGAGCGATATCATTCATTTGCTGCCCGATTCGGTTGCCAATCAGATTGCTGCCGGAGAGGTGATTCAGCGTCCGGCATCTGTTGTGAAAGAATTGGTGGAGAATGCAATTGATGCCGAAGCCGGAGAAATACATGTGCTGGTTACCGATGCCGGCAAGACCTGCATCCAGGTGATTGATGACGGGAAGGGCATGTCCGAAACGGATGCCCGCCTTTCTTTTGAACGTCATGCAACTTCAAAGATACGCGAGGCTGCCGATTTGTTTGCCCTGCGCACCATGGGCTTCCGTGGAGAAGCGTTGGCTTCCATAGCTGCGGTAGCTGAAGTAGAGTTGAAAACACGTCCGGCCGGCGAGGAGCTGGGTACGCGGCTGTTGATTGCCGGTTCTAAAGTCGAGAGCCAGGAAGCCGTTTCCTGTCCTAAGGGCAGTAATTTTTCCATTAAGAACCTGTTCTTCAATATTCCTGCCCGACGCAAATTCCTGAAAGCCAACTCTACGGAGTTGAGCAACATCCTTGCGGAATTCGAGCGTATTGCGTTGGTGCATCCCAAGGTGGCCTTCTATCTGTATAGCAATGATACGGAATTGTTCAATCTTCCGGTAATGCCTTTGCGGCAACGTATCATGGCAATCTTCGGAAAGAAGATGAATCAGCAGTTGCTGTCCGTAGATGTCAATACGACCATGATAAAGATTTCCGGTTTTGTTGCCAAGCCGGAAACATCGCGCAAAAAAGGAGCGCGCCAATACTTTTTTGTGAACGGGCGCTATATGCGTCATCCCTATTTCCATAAAGCCGTGATGGACGCTTATGAGCAACTGATTCCTGCCGGTGAGCAAATCTCCTACTTTATCTATCTAGAGGTAGACCCTGCCAATATAGATGTGAATATCCATCCGACGAAGACGGAGATAAAGTTCGAGAATGAGCAGGCCATCTGGCAGATTCTGTCGGCTGCGGTCAAGGAATCTTTAGGCAAGTTCAGCGCTATACCTACTATCGATTTTGATACCGAGGATATGCCGGATATTCCTGCATTCGAGCAGACTCGTCCGATAGAGCCTCCGAAGGTACACTATAACGCAGACTTCAATCCCTTCAAGACCTCTTCCTCTTCTTCCTATGGAGGAAGCGGTTATTCGCGTCCCGATGTGGAGTGGGAGGGGCTTTATTCCGGTCTGGAAAAAGCCAGCAGGATGAACGAGCCGATGGAGGAAGAACCCTTTGCAGAGGATACGCTTACCGGTATGGCTCCGGAAGAGGAGGAGAAGGTTCCTTATTTCCGCGAAACGCTCTCTTCCGGGGCAAGCGCCTCTTTCTACGGCAATGAGGCAACGGTAGAGAAAGGAGCGCAACACTTCCAGTTCAAGGGACGTTTTATTCTGACTTCCGTCAAATCGGGTCTGATGCTGATAGACCAGCACCGTGCGCATGTCCGGGTACTGTTCGACCGCTATATGAGCCAGATTCGCCAGAAACAAGGCGTATCGCAGGGGGTATTGTTTCCGGAGATTATCCGGTTGCCGGCTTCGGAAGCTGCCGTACTGGAAAGTATATCGGAAGATTTGTCGGCAGTAGGTTTCGATTTGAGCCCGCTGGGTGGCGGCAGCTATGCCATAAATGGTATACCTTCGGGCATAGAGGGCCTGAACCCGATAGAATTGGTCCGGAACATGGTACATACGGCTATGGAAAAGGGAAATGATGTTAAGGAAGAGGTGCGGACGATTCTTGCATCGACCTTGGCGCGTGCAGCGGCCATCGTCTACGGACAAGTGCTGAGCAACGAAGAGATGTCCAATCTTGTGGACAATCTGTTTGCATGCCCCTCACCGAACTATACTCCGGACGGACGGACGGTATTGGTCACTATCAAGGAAGACGAGATAGAAAAGCTTTTCTCCAAATAAAAAGAAGAGGGTGTCAAAACCCTCTTCTTAACAAAATCACCCCTGCTACAGATATCTGTGACAGGGGTGATTTTCATATTTTGGTGTTTCGGCACATCCCCTTCTTCCTATTCCCCTCCGAATTTCTTTGCCTGCTCTGCAATCAGTTCCGCATCATCAAAGTAGTTTATCTTCATAGCCTTGCGCACATCATCCAAAGTTGCGGCAGCGGTTTCCCTGGCAATTTCACAACCTTTCTTCAGCATCTCGTAGATGGCGGGGATGTCTTTCTCGAACTCCTTGCGGCGGTTGCGGATAGGTTCCAGAGTCTCCTGCATAATTTCATTGAGGAACTTCTTCACCTTCATGTCGCCCAGGCCGCCACGTTGATAGTGGGCTTTCAGTTCGTCCAGGTTCGGGTATTCGGGCAGATAGAGGCCGAAGTGTTCCGGACGGCAGAAAGCATCCAGGTAAGTGAATACGGTATTCCCCTCCAGTTTTCCGGGGTCTTGCACACGCAGATGGTCGGGGTCGGTATACATGCTTTTCACCTTCTTCTGCACCTCGTCGGCAGAATCCGAAAGATAAATGCAGTTGCCCAGGCTCTTGCTCATCTTGGCCTTGCCGTCCGTTCCCGGCAGGCGCAGGCAGGCGGCATTGTCGGGCAGCAAGATTTCCGGTTCTACCAGCGTTTCACCATATATATGGTTGAAGCGACGTACGATTTCGCGCGCTTGTTCAATCATCGGCTCCTGGTCTTCGCCCACGGGCACGGTGGTGGCGCGGAAAGCGGTGATGTCCGCTGCCTGGCTGATGGGGTAGGTGAAGAAGCCTACGGGGATGCTTGTCTCGAAGTTGCGCATCTGGATTTCGGTCTTTACCGTAGGGTTGCGTTGCAGGCGGCTCACGGTCACCAGGTCCATGTAGTAGAAGGTCAGTTCGCAGAGTTCCGGTATCTGGGATTGGATGAAGATGGTGCTTTTTGTCGGGTCCAGTCCGCAGGCCAGGTAGTCCAGTGCCACCTCGATGACGTTCTGGCGCACCTTTTCCGGATTTTCCATATTGTCCGTCAGCGCTTGTGCGTCAGCGATGAAGATGAAAATCTTGTCGTACAAGCCGGAGTTTTGCAGTTCCACTCTTCTTCTCAATGAGCCTACATAGTGTCCTATGTGGAGGCGTCCTGTGGGGCGGTCGCCCGTAAGGATGATTTTTTCTTTTGCCATATCTGTTTTCGTTATTAATTGACGGATTGACGAGGTAGCGGGCTGACAAGGCATCCCGTTTGCTATCGGTGTGCAAAGATACCGATAATAATCGAAACCTCAAGGGGTGGCAGTCTCTTTCGTTCGGGGGAGCAATCTTTCGTTCGGGGGAGCAATCCCTTGAAATTAAAACTCCGCGTTGACGTACACCTTGTGCGGTGCCCTTCCGTGGGTTGCGATGCCGTTTTCCGGTTGTGCGGCCCATTTCCTCAGCTCTTTGGCGGCGCTGTCCCGCAGCAGGCCCGTCAGTCGGCAGTAGTCGGCCACCTGCATGTAGGGGTTCTCTTTCAGGAACTTCTGCGCCAGCTTCAGCCGCTGTTCCGGGGTGAACCGTTGCGAGGAACGCAGAGGCTTCTGTTTTGAACGGTACAGTATGCAGCGCCTTCCGGTTTCTTCGATGAACTGTTTGTCTGCGCGGAAATTGATGTTGTTTATGCAGATGCTCATCGAGTTCCGTTTCCGGTTCTCCGCCTCTCCGGCCTCGCGTTCTTTCCCCGGGCGCAAGCCCAGCGAAGGGGTGAAGATGCCCAGTCCGTCCACCTTCACCGAGTTGCCTTGCGCCATCTGGCTGGCAATCTCCTGGGTGAGCGAGCGCACCAGCCCCGTGATGTCGCCCGGGGTGAACGTGCTGGCATAGTTGATGTTGTTGGCAAGATACTCCAAGTCTACTTGGTTCCACAATTTCATGCGTGGATAGAAGGTCGGTTTGCCTTCTTCGTTGGGCAGGTTCGATTCCTGCATCTGATATTCGGCCATTGCTGTCGAAGGTTGTTAATGCTGTCTGCTACAGCGGTTAATGATAAGGATGCTTTCCCTTGGCTTCAAAGTGGTCTTGTCTGGATGGCAAGGAGGTCTGGAGTATGGAGAAAGGTATATATTCAGGCTGAAGATATAAAACTTCAAGTTGAAGCTGTAAGTCTGTACCTTGAAGATATACATCTTTAGGGCAAAGATAATCTTTTTTATCAGAATGTGTGTCTTTTTCCATAGGTTTCTTTTCGCTTATTCTCTATGGGGTGATGCCCTTTGTAGCAATACTTCCTGATAACGGTTGCCAGTCATGCTATTTTCAGGTCGGTGTGTGTAGGCTGACGGACGCAATTGGAGGCTTTTTTTGAGAATTTATGTTTTTTTCTTGTTTACCTTGACATGTTAATATAATTTGTATTGTCGCGCATGCTGTTTTTCCTTGAGAAGTTGTCTGGAAGATAGTCTGATAAGGGGGTGACATTTTTTTGAATGAAATTATGTTTTTTTTCTTGTTTATGTAAAAAGAAAAGAATATTTTTGCAAAGTGTTACTTGGTTTTTCTAACTTCTTTGGCTCCTGACGGAGCGAAGTGACAACTCCTCTACTCCTGTAAATGAAAAACACAGGTCAAGCGGAAATTAAGCAAATAATAGCCTACCGATTCTATCTCTATCGGTGACAATAAATATAACGATAAGGCAAAAGTATGAAAAAAGTAATTCTCGGTATTTTTCTTGCCGTCTGGTGGTGTGCAGGCACCATTCATGCACAAGACATTGCAGTGAAAACCAATCTGCTCTATTGGGCTTCCTCCACGCCCAATCTTGGAGTCGAGTTCGGGTTGAATCCCCACGCCACCCTCCAGCTTGTGGGCGGCTACAATCCATGGACGCTCAATAAGGACACCAACAGGAAAATCAAGCACTGGCTCGTGATGCCCGAATTCCGCTATTGGTTGTGCGAACGCTTCAACGGACATTTCTTCGGCATCCACAGCGGTTATGCCTACTACAATGTGGGCGGTGTGCGCATTCCCTTCTGCGACAAGTCTACCAAAGACCACCGCTACCAGGGATGGGCTACGGGTGCGGGCATCTCTTACGGTTACTCGTGGGTACTGGGCAGGCGCTGGAACATCGAAGCCTCCGTCGGCCTGGGTTACATCTATACGGACTACGACAAGTACGAGTGTGCCACCTGCGGTGACTACAAGTCGAGCAACGACAAACACTACTTCGGCCCCACCAAAGCCGCTGTTTCCCTGATATATATACTTAAATAACAAAACGGAAAGACAATGAAATACATATATTGCTCCATACTCCTTGCGATGTTGGCCGCTAGCCCCTTGACGGTGAATGCCGACAACGAGACCGGTTATCTTTCTGAAGTCGATCTTCGCAACCTGAAGATTGACAAGCAGAACCGGGAAGTGGCACTGGCCATGGTGTTCGACCTGGGCAGGCTGAAACTCCCCACGCAGCAGACCGTGGCCTTCATCCCTGTGCTCGTCTCCCGCGACGGTAGCCGCGAGACGGCTTTCCCACCCGTGGTGGTGGACGGAAAAACACGTAATCGCATCTACCTGCGTGCGCGGCAACTCCGAAGTGTGGACTTGCCGCCCTATCACGACGGCAGTGCGCAGACCGTCATCCGCCGCCACAATGGCAGCGGGCAGAGCTACGATTATCGCGCCTCCTTGCCTTTCGAGGCATGGATGCTGGGCGGGCGCATTGAACTGCGCGAGCAGGTCTCCGGCTGCGCCAACTGCCTGAAGGCTACCGGTGTGCGCTCCTTGCCCGACTCGGAAAAGGCTCTGGCACCCTTCGTGCCCGTCTACCATGTAGACCGCGTGATGCCCGAACCCGAGCCCGTGAAACGGCGTGCCGAGAGCCGCGTGGCACGATTGCAGTTCCCGCAGGGCAGCTATAAGATTGTGTCCGACTTCCGCGACAACCGTGCCGAGCTTGATGCCGTGTCCGGTTCCGTGGAGCTGGTGAAGAACGACGCTGACATTACCATCACCGGCATTCACATCGTCGGATATGCTTCGCCCGAAGGCAGCGAGGCCCATAACCTGGTTCTCTCTGAAAACCGTGCCAAGGCGCTGGTCGACTATATCCACCGTCGCAACGACATCCCTTCCGAACTGTTGCATGTGGCGTGGAAAGGTGAAGACTGGGACGGATTCGTGAGTGCCATGCGCCGCATGTCCGATTTGCCCGGGCATACCCGCGTCATGGAGCTTATAGGCCGTTATGCCGACAAGCACGATTACTGCGAAGCTCAAATCAGGAAACTCCTTTCGCCCGAAACCTACAGGCGTCTGCTGGCCGAGGTATATCCTGCCCTGCGCCGCAACGAATACCGCATCGAGTACAATGTGCGCAACTTCAACATCGAAGAGGCCCGTCGGCAGATAGAGACCCGTCCCGAAATGCTGAGCCTCGCCGAGATGTATGCCGTGGCCGATGCTTGCGGTGAAGGGACCGATGGCCATCGCAAGGCGATACTGACAGCTGCCCGTATCTATCCGGACAAGGTGGCGGCCGTGGTCAATGCCGCCCTCATGGAAATGAAGCGTGGCGATGTGGCGGAAGCCATCCGCATGCTTCAGGCCTTTCCTGACGGTGACGCATCCGAAGTGCAGAATGCCTTGGGAGTGGCGTATGCCCGCCAGGGAGCGTATGACAAGGCGGTCGAATGCCTCCGCCGTGCCAAGGATGCCGGAAGCGCAACGGCTGCCGAAAACCTGAAACAAGTGTTGGGCGCCATGCAAAACCTGTAGGACATGTTATCCTGATATTATTGATATGATTATTCACCAATTAATTTAATAACGTTATGAAGTTAAACAAGCTCTTTATGCTGGGGTTGGTCGGACTGGCCTTCACCGCATGCAGTAATGAAGACGAAATCCCCGGAACAGGGAAGCAACAAGACAAAGCCGTTATCAAACTTTCGCTGGGAGCGGCGAAAACAAGAAGTTTGAGTGAAACAGCTGCCAATCGGTATAATAAAATAACCGATTTGGAGGTCTTTTTTTACAATGCCCAAGGAAACTTTGTGGAAGTGCCCGAAACTGTAGAAGGAGATGCTGATTACAGTAAGACTAAGGCGATTGCGAATGCCGTGAAAGAATTGCAGGAAAAAAATGAAGCCAATCTGGAACTGCAGGGAGTGCCGGAATATGCTGCCCAAGTTTATATTGTTGCCAATCAACCGAAAGGAAATAAAATAGTGACTACTTCAATTGCCGATTCCAAGAAATCCGTAATCTTTCTGCGCTCACAAAGTGGCTTGAATGCTAATGATGAATTTGAATTCGAGAATTTCTCCGGTGAGCATTCCACACTGACCAGTATGGAAACCGGTAAAATAAGCTCCACACAAGATGGCGTGGCAACTGCGAATGCGACTTTGACACCGGTTCCTGCTCGTATTGAACTGAAAGAACTGAGAGCACTTGCCGCACCCGCGAATTGGGGTGGTGTCGAAATTGCATCCTTTAACGTGAAGGGTATCTATCTCAATCGTTTTTGCCCGTGGGGAAGATTGAATGGAGAGAATGATGGTATTGCACAGGTTTCTAACGAAAATGATAAGGAAAAATATACCAAGGCATTCTATGCGAAAATTCCTTATAACTATGAAGGAACGAATGCTGAACGTAATTACGCTTTCATGTGTGACGAACCGACAGCCGCGGAGGTTTCATCCGCTAAAGGCAATGCGGGAATCTGGTCGGTTATGCCTAAGGAAGAGACAAATTGGTGGGGCTATCAGGTACTTCCCGGTTCTGTTCCTCACCTTGTCTTGAAATTGGATGTGACATATGCTAATGGAAACACTCAAGAAAAGTACCTCACTGTTCAAAATTATAAACTGAATGAAGCGGTTGAAGGAGTTGGGCAGGCGAATGCTCGGCTGACGGAGGTGAAAAGAGGTCATGTCTATCGGATTGAACTCCTTACATTCGATGCTTCTAACCTGACAGACGTTCCTTACGAAGGGACTAAAACCGTTAGTGCAATAATTGAAGTTGCCGCATGGGTACCGGTATCTATCAGTCCTGATTTCAGTAAGAATTAATCTTCGGAGATGAGGATGCCTTTCCGGGAGAGGGGGCATCCTCATTCCTCCTGTTGTTTTTTGTATTTTTAATGTATTCATACATTCATAGATAAACCACTTGCGATGAAATATTCATTTACAAAGATGCTTCCGGCACTGTTCCTGCTTGCCGGCCTTTCGGGCTGCATCAAGGAAGACCGCTCCGAATGTAACCCCGGAGCACTGCTGAAGTATGACTACTCGCTGAACACAGAACATGCCAATCTTTTTGGAGAAGAAGTGGGCAAGGTCACCGTATACGTCTTCGACGAACAAGGCATGTACTACGGAACCTATTCCGACGCAGGCAGCCATTTGACAAACAGCTGGCAGATGCTCCTACCGCTACCTGCGGGCAACTACACTGCCGTCACTTGGGGCGGATTGCTCGACTCCTATCGGCTTGGCGAGACCGACACGGATGAAACGGCATTTCATAGCGGGTTGAAGAAAGGGGTTACGCACATCGACAACTTCATGCTGTCTGCCGAAGAGGAAGGGCTCACGTTGCAGAAGCTTGACGCCCTCTATCATGGAAAGGCGGATGTCACATCCGTGTTCCAGCCGGAAACAGCCACTACCGTGGAACTGACGAAAAACACCAACTTGCTCATCGTCACCATAGAAGACGAAAGCATACGGGAGACTGCCTCCAAAGGAGGAGAACTGCCCTACGAAATTTATTGCAAGGGAGCGAACGGCCGCTACCGTGCCGACAACCGGCTTGGCAAGAAATGCGCCTCCCTTATCTACCAGCCTCACAAGGCACACACTGCCACCGGAAAAATGGAAGTTGAAATAGACTTGCTCCGCCTCATGGCAGGCCAACCGCTGCGGTTGGTGATAAAAGACCGTGCCGGAAAATCTGTCTATGACATCGACCTGATAGAAAACTTGCGTGCCACAGGACAATACGTCACGCAGGAAGAACTAGACCGCGAAGACGTCTACCACGTCGTGCTCCGACGCGGAACCGGTGGAGAAGGAGAAGATGGTGCAATCGGCATTACCATCAACGGATGGGTGCCGGTAGACATCAAACCGGAACTGTAAACGATAACCAAACGATATATAGAATCATGAGTCACAGAACAAGAAGTAATTCCATGTCACTCTTCCTGATGCTCCTCGCCATGCTGGGCATGCTGGCGTCTTGCATCAAGGAAGACAATGCGATGGGTGACAACCGGGACGAGATAATGATAAAACTCCGGGCGGGCACACGTGCCCCCGGAGACAATGACCCGCTGATACGCGACAAAGACGACCACTTCTCCAGTCTGGCCGTCTACGTGTTCGACGCGAACGGGAAATCCCTGGCCTTGCACAAGTTTTCGGTAGGTGAGGAGGGTGTCAATTCTTATACTACCACCGCCTTTTCGTGCAGCCTGCTGGCAAAGAACTTGTTTGTCATAGGAAACTATGCCGATTATCCGGATTTGGATGAGGCGCTGGTGGCAAGCCTGAACAAGGCAGACGTGCAGAAACTCGTGGCGAATGCCGAAGGCAATGTGGAGTTGAAGTCGACAAACATATTGATGGTGGGAGAAGCGGCGCTGCCTGCATTCAGTGAAGACGCGGCGAAAGACGAACATCTGGAAGCGGAAGTCACCTTGCACCGCCTGGCAGCGCGAGTCGATGTCTTTGTCTTCAAAGAAGAGGGCTGGGATGAAGACGTGCAAACCACCAAAGTGGCGTTTACGGGTGGTGTGAAGAATACCACGCTGACATATAGCGAAGAGGGAGACATCACTCTTCCGTCTCCTGTTGTTTACGATAGTGTCCGTGAATATCCCGAAGACAAGTCGGCAGCCGAAGATGACGGCAATATGTCTTGGAGTGACGACACCCATCTGCACGGACGCTTCTATACCTACCGTACTTCCCGGCCTCAGAACTCCGAACATGCTCCGAGGCTTGCCGTCACCACACTCGTCAACGGAGTGGAGAGAACTTATTCTGCCTCGATTCCCAATCCAGATGCTACCGGTAACATGGTTCTTGATGCAGGCAAGGTCTATCAGGTGAAAGCCGTATTGAAGACAAGCGGGATACAGGTAGAGATAACAGTGGCCGATTGGGACGAAGGCGGCACGTATGAACTTGAATTTGCCTATCCGCAATACAGGCAGATGACTCCGTTCAACGGCTCATCCTCTGAAGGAGACCTATATCCGCAGCCCACTGTTTACTACAATCCCGATCCGGCATCGGATGCCGGAACTTACTCTTTCGAGTTCTATATAACCGGCCCCGTGGGACAGGAATGGACACCTACGCTGGTGGGTGGCACCGAAGCCGATTTCCGGGTGGAAGTGCTGCAAGGCGGAACGTTGGTTGAAGCCCCGTACTCTATTTCTCCAGCCCCGTATCAAATCAGGGTAAAAGCTTTGAAGCCTGGGAATGAAGGAGTGGAAACGGCGCTTGGCATCTCTTGTATACCCAAGTGGGATACCCAGTCGATGTTGTTGCTGATTGGCGGTTCCGGAGAGAATTTGAAGTGGGAAGGCAGTGATATGCCCGAGTTGATAAAGATTAAACAGGTACAACCATAAGCTATGAACCATGAAACGGACAGTAGTATATAGTGTGATTATAGGTTGCGTGGCGTCACTTTTCCTTGGCGCCTGTAGCAACGAGAACGAGATTTTTCCTTCAAAACCGGAAGTTGCGGACGGTAACCGCATCGTGCTGAACATTGCATCGGCCACATTGCCGTTGAGCCGTGCCGTCGAGGCTACGGGTGCCGAAGTGAAGGTGGCCCATGTGGACGTGCTGATTTTCGGTGCAGACGAGAAGCGCGTGCACCACGAACGTATATCGCCCGCCATGGATGGAAAAACGGGCACGCTTGCCTTGTCGGCAAAGCGTGAACAGTTTACAGCCGGTGAGGCATACCGGGTTTACCTGGTTGCCAACAGTGTTTTGCCCGAAGAGGATTTTGCGGCGGTTGCCGACCTGGCCGGATTGAAGTCCTTGACGCAACAGAGCAGGGACATTCACGTTACCGGTCTGGGCAACAACGCTCCCGAAGCTTTCTTGATGGACGGCATTGCCCGCCTGAAAGGCAGTGCGGGCGATAATGTGGTATTGAACCGGGCCGGCCAGACGGAAGATACTTTATTGGAATCCACCCTGCGCAGGGCAGCGGCAAAAATCGTGGTCGTGATAACGCAGGGAGAGGAAGTCCGGTTTACGGAGGACCCAGCAACGGCTGGGGCGGTCTATTATCTCCGCAACATGCCTTATACCACTTCCGTCTTGTCGGGTGTGGATGGCGAAGCTGAGTTGATGTCCACACTTCCGGCTGCTCCGAGCGATTATTTCAAATGGGATTTGGAAGCTGCTCCTAAAAAGATTGTCGTCACTGCCTATGCCTACGCTCACGATTGGAATGACAAGAGCCAATTGGAGAACGAAGTACGCCTGATTGTAAATATTCCGTTGGCGGCTAAACAGAATGATGGCACGCAAGAGTTTGGAGAGGTGATGGATTCTTACTATCAGATTCCGGTCAGCAAGGATAAAAAGCTGGAACGAAATACCTGTTATTATGTGACGGCTACGGTAAACGCACCCGGAGCGCAAGATCCTTCGGAACCGGAAACATTGCAGGATGTGGACTATTCCGTAGTAGAGTGGGAAGATAAAACTGTCAATGTGGGAGGTGAAAGCGAACGTCCGATTTTCCTCTACGTCAATGAGGAGGAGATGGCGATGTACAATATGGAGAGTGACAATACGACCTTGCATTTCTCGTCGTCGATGCCGGTAGAGGCGGAGGTGACCGGGGCCTATTATATTGATAAGTTCGGGCAAGAAACTAATGTAACTGGTGCTATAAGAGATCAAATCAGTGCTACTCCTGCAGAAGGGCTTTCGGGTAATATCGCTGTGCATAGTCCGGTGCCTACCAATAATGCGATACGATACATCAAGTTAAAAGTTTCTCATAAGGACAATCCTACAATTTCCCGTGAGGTTACGGTGGCACAGTATCCGTTGGAGTATATCACGAATATACAAGGGTGGTATTCGTATCGGGATGACTTTAAGAAAACTGATGCTCAACCGACTACGTATGAATATAAAGGGGATGGAATTGTAGGAATATCCTATTCGAGTGGGCAGTATACTTATAATACGTCTAGCAGTGGTTTTTGGCGTTCTAAAGTGGTAACGAGAACAAATGCAGACGGGAGTTCTAGGATAGATTACTACACTTGGGGGAGGTGGAATAATACCCTTTCTACGTCTAGTGCTGAATCTAATGGAAATGCCAGAATGTATCATGTCCGAATAATGGCTACTTCGGATGATTATACACTTGGAAGACCACGTTTGACAGAAGAAGGATATACCGATTCTGGACTGGATAATGCCCGGTTAGTATCGCCTTCATTTATGATTGCTTCTCGTTTGGGATTTGTAAATACGAGCTGGGGTGGTATAGACCTTACAGGAGACTATGCCTTAGATGTCGTAAGAGAGCATTGTGCCCGCTATGTGGAAGTTTACAAGGATAAGAACGGTAATAAGGTCGTTCTTGATGATTGGCGTTTGCCAACAAATGCGGAATTGAAAATTATTATGAAATATCAAGGAACTGCAAATCAGAGTGCCGACGCAATTGATTACCTGCTAAATGCTGGAGCTTATTGGAGTGCCAGCGAGGCTGTACAAAATGATAAGTCTAATTCTAATGGCACTTCGGTTCGTTGCATCCGCGATGCCTACGATGACGAAACTGTCAATCAATAATGATTGAGAATATAAAAAGAAAGCAATTATGATAAAGAAAGCAATACATACAATGATAGCCTTATTGGTTATATCGGTAGTGTTCATTTCCTGCCGGGACGATTACGAAGCGGGAGTGCCCGTTGTTCCCGACGGTTATGTCGCCTTGCATTTCAGTACCGACATACCTGCCATGCAGGAAGTGTCGACCCGTGCTGTAGATGAAGACGGAAGCGGCGTGCAGAACATGAGTCTTTTCTGTTTCGATAACTACGGGTTGTTCGTCACCACCGCTACGGCAACCGTCAGCTCTACTACTGAAACAACAGGAACATTTGATGCCACAGTGCCCGACCATACGCGCATCATCCATTTTGTGGCCAACCAAAACATGTCGGAGTTTCCCGAAAATGCGTTCTCCGGAAAATCGGAGACAGAAGTAATGGCCCTGCTGCAAGGCTCGTCCGGAAAAATGATTTACTGGGCACGTTTTGCTTGCAACAAGGAGAATACTGGAGATAAAATAGACAAACAGTTGCAAGCAGCCGGTAATAGCATCCGGCTGATTCGTAACCATGCACGGATTTCCGTGAATGAAACGACTCAGAATAATGTTTTCACCGTGACCGGATTTAAAGTCTACAACACGAATGGTTTCGGTACCGTGGCTCCCTATCATCCGGAAAAAGGATTCGATTTCTCTTGGGATGAAATAAAGAGTGTCCCCTTCGTCACCCTTCCCCTTAACCGTGCCAAGATGGATGACTTCCAGGATGTCACAACAGAGCTGAGCCAATATGTATTTGAATGTGAAAACAACCTTGACGATCCGGTCAGTGTAATCATTCGCGGACATCACCAAGGTGAAACACAAGACAGTTATTACCGCGTGATGCTGGTGGATGAAAATGGTGACCAGCTTCTGATATGCCGTAACCACCATTACATCGTAAACATCGTAGGCGAGCTCTCCTACGGCCAGCCCACCTTTGGCGAAGCATTGGAAGCCGCTGCCACCAACAACGTATGGATAGCCATTTCCGACGAGGTGACCGCAGTGGAAGACAACAGCTACCGCCTTTCCGTGGCGCAGACTTCTTATGTTCTCGACAGCGAAGAGGCTACCGGTCAGGGTTATTCTCTTGCATATACTGTGGAGGCAAAGAACGGCACGCCACTTACCGATGCCGATAAGCCGGACATCACTTGGCTGGAAGGAAACACCGTGGCGCAGCCAAGGATAGTGAATGACTTCAATCCTGCCACCGGCGCGGGAACCGTTACCATCACCACTTATGCCCTGGGAGAGAATGTGCACCGCCTGGAAGGTACCCTGCTCGTAAAGAAAGGACGGCTGCAACGCAAAATCAAGGTCGTCAAGATAAAGAAGCAGTCGTTTGTGCCTGCATGGATGGGGGCTCAGCTTTATGGCAAGATTACCGACCTCAGTAAGCGCCCCAAGGCTACAGCCGTGTTCACCATTCCCGAAAGCTGTCCGGACGAACTCTTCCCCATGCGTGTGCTGATTTCGGCAAACGAACTTGATGTCCGCTCTGCTTCGGGCATGAAGCTCGACATCATCCGCAAAGGAGAACCCGGTTATGGAGAAGACAATGGCTGGGGATATAAGTATGTGTATACTGCAACCGCTTCCGGCGGGCAGCGGATTTACTTCGAGAGTATCCTTAATCAGGCGGAAATGGCTGAACGCAAAGTTGTCATCGAGGCAGCGCATTTCGAGCCTGTGGAACTGAAATTTCATTTCTCTGAGAAGAACAGAGCCATCACCATGCCTAAGTTGTCTCAGTATAATGCCGGAGCCGGCGGTAACGGTCCTAAGGACGAGCCTATCTACTATCGCATGGTTCCGCAGAAGAAGAAAGCCCGGGTAGTGTTCTATATGGAGTTGCATGAAATGGGTACTGACTACACACCTCAAAATGCTATCAATGCCGGTGAGTCCGATGAATTCTTAGTGTACAACAGTAATTTGTTTCATTACAACGACGATGAATATGCTGATGCCGGTCTTGGGTCTGCTGACAAGTTTGATTGTGAGTTCTTTCATGATGAGGCTACCGCGTGGTCGGATAAACAAGTTAATATGGGGCAGGTATGTATGTTTAAGGCGCGTAAGCCCAATATTACTCCCGAACTCGGAGATGGTGTGTATCAGATTTATATGTATACCACCAAAGCAAAGAGTGCGGAGACAGTCCGCATTGCTTCCAATCTGCCTACTTTGGACGCGGTATTGGAGAGAGACGGTAATACCACAGGAAGTGATATGGATGACGACGGCGTAATAATTGGACCTGGTAAATACAAGGGAAACACTTACCGTAGCACCATTTTTGAGCTTGCCAACTACAGTCCGTTCCGTTTTGCTGCGGGCGTCAACTGGAATAAGCAAGGATTTATTGAAGAAGGTACGGATGATGCCGCAACGGGCGATGTGCCCGAGAAGGTGACTGATTTGGAATGGAGTTATGAACCCGGCCGTGAAGTCGATATCGAGTTTGATATCACCAGTTTCAGGGGAATGAAGGATGTTAATAAACAGGAGTATGAGTCTGTCGATCCTTTCGGCCAACAGTTTGACATATTTATTGATGCTCCGATGCTGGAAATAGATGAGAACCGCTTAGGCAATCTTGGTGGTAAACTGAGAAAAGACTCCAAAGTGTCCGGTCGCTTTATTTATACCGTGGATGCCAATCGTGAGAAGGAATGCACTTATGGTCAGGCAGAAGCTTACCGGAAAGACGAAATGGGAGGAGTGGATCAGAGTGGTGAGCGCAAACGTCTTCCGTTCAAAGTGAAGAGTGCCGTGAGTGCCGGTGACATCACCGTTTCGTCCGATGAAGACATGGTAGTCTATTTTGCCAAGACATTCCGTGTAAGCAATCGCCCCATCTCGGGCTCATTACGCTACAAATTGGCCGATGGAATAGTGCAGGATGTACCTCAGCATACCTTTGTGCCTTTTGAACGTACCGGCAACAATAGCCGCATCGGTGCAATCACCGTTGTGGGGAACGGCAAATATGAATTGCGCCTGCGTAGAGAGTATGATTTCAACTGGTATACACATGAAGTGGAATTGCGTTGCGAGATTAGCGGAACTATCTATAGCGCAAAGGTTCGGAACCTGGCTACTTTGTTTAGTAATCCTGATATTGTCCTCGAACCGGTTTCGGCAGGCAACTAAAGTTTCTAAGTAATAGCTCTTGTTTTCAGGCACCCGTCGCGCAACAAGGACAGGTGCCTGAATATTTATGTTTCTCTTCTTAATCCCTATAAACACAGCTGCTTATGAAAACGTTACATACCCTTTTCCTGGCGTCTCTATACTGTCTGGCAACCGCTTTTTGTCTGCAAGCCCGGGCGCAGCAGGCTTCCTCGTTCCGGTTGCCCGATGTGCCTGCCGTCCTTGCCACACCCGAAGAACGGGCCGCTTATTTGTCGTGCCACTATTGGGACCATTTCGATTTCTCCGATGTCTCTCTCATCGACCGCCCGGAAGTCACCGAGCAGGCTTTTGTCGACTTTATCGGCATCCTGCCTTATACCGACCGGGCGGACACTGCCCTGGAGACCTTGTTGCATCGTGCCTCTGTCGGGAAGAAAATGCTGCGCCATTTCATTTTGTTGGGCGACAAATACCTTTATGAACCCAACTCGCCCATGCACAACGAAGAATTGTACATCCTGATGCTGCGTGCCCTGCTGGCCAATCCCGCACTGGACGAAACCGAGAAAATACGTCCGCGTCACAGGCTGGAGACAGCACTGAAGAACCGGCCGGGACATACGGCTGCCGACTTCGGCTTTGTCTGCCGCGACGGCCGTCGGATGCAACTGAATGCCGTCTGTGCCCCTTATCTTATTCTCTATTTCAACGACCCTGACTGTGATGATTGCCGCCGTGCCAAAGAGCGCCTTGTCACCTCGCAATCCTTGAACAGGCTGATGGATTCGGGTAGCCTCGCCCTGCTTTCGGTATGCGTAGGGGGCAAGACGGCCGCCTGGCAGCAAGCCGCCTTTCCTGCCCGCTGGATAGATGGCTATGACGAAGGACGGCAACTCACCCGCCGGCAGGTGTACGACCTGAAGGCGATGCCTACCCTATATTTGCTTGACAGCCGGAAACGGGTTATCCTTAAAGATACCTCTATCGACAAGATTGAAGAGTGCTTACGGCATTCTGTCCGATGATGTCCTCTGACTCCTGTAGATAAAAAAGCCGTGATATTTGTAGCGTTTCATTTGTTCGTTTCATAAATAAGTCGTTACTTTGCATAAATTTTAAAGAGACTATGCAATCGCAGGAAATGAGAAGCAAATATAACCTCCGTTCGAATGAATTTCATTCGGGGACCGTCGGTTTCTCTTTTTTCGAGGAAGATATTTTTAGTTCTTTGGTAATGCGTTAATCCTTTATTGGGTGACGCATTTTTTTTTGTGTCCGAACGTGAAGAAGAAAAATAATAGACAACAACAAGAGAATATGGAAAAGAATTTAAAGAAAGTGCTTGTCTTGGGCTCTGGTGCGCTTAAGATTGGTCAGGCCGGAGAGTTCGACTATTCCGGTTCGCAGGCGTTGAAGGCGTTGCGCGAAGAAGGTATCGGTTCTGTGTTGGTAAATCCTAATATTGCCACTATCCAGACATCGGAAGGTATTGCCGATCAAGTTTATTTCCTGCCGGTGACTCCCTATTTCGTGGAAGAAATCATCAAGAAGGAACGTCCCGACGGAATCCTGTTGGCTTTCGGCGGACAGACAGCATTGAACTGCGGTACGGAACTCTATCAAAACGGCATTCTTGAGAAATATGGCGTGCGTGTGCTGGGTACTTCCGTTGAGGCAATCATGTATACCGAAGACCGTGACCTCTTTGTGAAGAAGCTGGATGAGATTCCGATGAAGACTCCGAAAAGCCAGGCTGTGGAAGGCATGGAAGATGCGCTGAAGGCAGCCCGCGAAATAGGCTATCCGGTTATGGTGCGCTCGGCGTATGCTCTGGGTGGACTGGGAAGTGGCATCTGTCCGGATGAAGAATCCTTCATTAAACTGGCCGAAAGCTCTTTCGCTTTTTCTCAGCAGATATTGGTAGAAGAGTCTTTGAAGGGGTGGAAAGAAATTGAGTTCGAGGTAATCCGCGATGCCAACGACCACTGCTTCACGGTGGCAAGCATGGAAAACTTCGACCCGCTGGGTATCCATACGGGCGAGTCTATCGTAGTGGCTCCTACTTGTTCGCTGACCGACGAGCAGGTGAAGATGTTGCAGGAACTTTCTACCAAATGTATCCGCCACCTGGGCATTGTGGGCGAATGTAACATCCAGTATGCGTTCAATGCCGAAACAAACGACTATCGTGTCATCGAGGTGAACGCACGATTGTCCCGTTCTTCTGCATTGGCTTCCAAGGCTACCGGTTATCCGCTGGCATTTGTGGCTGCCAAGATTGCTTTGGGCTATACGCTCGACCAGATTGGCGAAATGGGAACTCCAAATTCTGCATATGTTGCTCCGCAGCTTGATTATCTGATTTGCAAGATTCCGCGTTGGGACTTGACGAAGTTCGTAGGCGTCAGCCGTGAAATCGGCTCCAGCATGAAGTCTGTGGGCGAAATCATGTCTATCGGCCGCTCTTTCGAAGAAATCATTCAGAAGGGGCTGCGTATGATTGGCCAAGGAATGCATGGTTTCGTGGGAAATGAAGGCGTGGAATTCGAAGACCTGGATTATGAACTGTCTCACCCTACTGACCTGCGTGTCTTTGCCATTGCTGAGGCTCTGGAAAAGGGATATGCCATCGACCGTATCTTTGAACTGACCAAGATTGATCCTTGGTTCTTGGGCAAGCTGAAGAACATCGTAGACTACAAGCAGAAACTTTCTCAATATAATAAGGTGGAAGACATCCCTGCCGACGTGCTGCGTGAAGCAAAAGTGCTTGGCTTCTCCGACTTCCAGATTGCCCGCTTCGTGTTGAATCCGCAAGGCAATATGGAGAAGGAAAACCTTGCCGTACGCGCCCGTCGTAAGGAGTTGGGCATCCTGCCTGCCGTGAAGCGCATCAATACGGTGGCTTCCGAGCATCCGGAACTGACAAACTACCTCTACATGACGTATGCGGTTCAGGGCTACGATGTGAACTATTACAAGAATGAAAAGTCTGTGGTCGTACTTGGCTCGGGCGCTTACCGCATCGGTTCGTCCGTAGAGTTTGACTGGTGTTCGGTGAATGCCGTTCAGACGGCCCGCAAGCTGGGTTACAAGTCCATTATGATTAACTATAACCCCGAAACCGTTTCTACGGACTACGACATGTGCGACCGTCTGTACTTTGACGAGCTCTCCTTCGAACGCGTGCTCGACGTTATCGACTTGGAGCAGCCGCGCGGTGTTATCGTCTCAGTGGGTGGACAGATTCCTAACAACCTGGCTATGAAGCTTCACCGGCAGTCAGTTCCCGTGCTGGGCACTTCTCCCATCTCCATCGACCGTGCGGAAAACCGCAACAAGTTTTCTGCTATGCTCGACCAACTTGGCATCGATCAGCCGGCTTGGCAGGAACTCACCAGCCTGGAAGATGTGAAAGGCTTTGTGGAGAAGGTAGGATATCCGGTACTGGTACGTCCGTCTTACGTACTCTCCGGTGCTGCGATGAACGTATGCTATGACGAAGAAGAATTGGAAAACTTCTTGAAGATGGCTGCTGAGGTATCTAAGGAATATCCGGTGGTCGTATCTCAGTTCTTGCAGAATACCAAGGAAATTGAGTTCGATGCTGTTGCCCAAAACGGTGAGGTGGTAGAATATGCTATCTCCGAGCACGTGGAGTTTGCCGGTGTGCACTCCGGTGATGCTACGCTGGTATTCCCGGCACAGAAGATTTACTTTGCAACGGCACGTCGCATCAAGAAAATCAGCCGTCAGATTGCGAAGGAACTCAATATCTCCGGTCCTTTCAACATCCAGTTCTTGGCACGCAACAACGAGGTGAAGGTTATCGAGTGTAACCTCCGCGCGTCGCGCAGCTTCCCGTTCGTATCGAAGGTGCTGAAGCGCAACTTCATCGAGACTGCTACCCGCATTATGCTGGATGCTCCTTATACACAACCGGATAAGTCGGCATTCGACATCGACCGTATCGGTGTGAAGGCAAGCCAGTTCTCTTTCTCCCGTCTGCACAAGGCAGACCCGGTATTGGGTGTAGACATGTCATCTACCGGTGAGGTGGGCTGTATTGGAGACGATTTCTCCGAGGCGTTGCTGAATGCCATGATTGCTACCGGATTCAGAATCCCTCGTCGCGAGAAGGGAGTGATGTTCTCCTCCGGAGCCATGAAGTCTAAGGTCGATTTGCTGGATGCCAGCCGCATGCTCTTTGCCAAAGGTTATAAGATTTATGCTACGGCAGGTACTGCCGCTTTCCTTAATGCTCACGGCGTGACGACAGAAGCTGTTTACTGGCCGGATGAACGCCCGGATGCGGAAAACAATGTGATGACGATGATTGCCGACCATGCCTTCGACTTGATTGTCAACATTCCGAAGAATCATACGAAACGCGAGCTGACCAATGGCTACAAGATTCGTCGCGGTGCCATTGACCACAATATTCCGTTGATTACCAATGCTCGCCTGGCAAGTGCCTTTATCGAGGCATTCTGCGAAATGAAGCTGGAAGATATTCAGATTAAGAGCTGGCAGGAGTACAAATAAATTGTTTGTTCTGTAAAACGATTGCAAGGAGGTTGTGTCAAAACGTTGGCACAACCTTTTTCTATAATTTATAGTCCTGTTATCTTTTCTCTTGTCTACGCCGCTTTTTTCTCATTCATTTGGTAACAAGTTGCTATATTCCCGTTGTATCGGGTTATAAATAGTCCA
>NZ_JAMZEE010000048.1:0-30393 GCF_024704895.1 Bacteroides muris (ex Fokt et al. 2023)
CAAAAGAATCGGCAACTTTTTCAAGCTGCCGATTCAACTGTTTCATGGCGTTCCTTATCCCGAACTCACGTTATAAGATGGACGCGCAAGCCATCACGCCCCACCTGAAGAAAATCAACGCATTCATCAGCCAGAGCCAAAGCGGAGACAAAACCAACAGTGCTCTATTGACAAACATCGATGATAAAAGCAATGAATTCCTCCAAAGACTGGTAGCGATTCATCCCAAACTGACACAAGGCGAGAAATATCTTGCCACCCTGCTAAGGGTAAATTTGTCTACCAAAGAAATATCCATGTTGACCGGTACTACCCCTAAAACCATCAACATGAACCGTTACCGCCTGCGCAAATCCCTCAACCTTTCTTCCGAAGAAGACTTGACCGACTATCTACAGAACATATAACCCAGTTCAAGGCTGAAAATATTTATTTTGCATTTCTACCCTCACCGCCCTCGTTGCTTGCCTGAAAGTCTTTATTCATCGGGATTTCAGAGATGAGTAAGGGCAATTTCAAAAAGGCGATGGTAAAGTTTGCTCTCCCTTTGTCTCAGCAGAAACAAGGCACCGAACAAAAGGCACCGAACAAGCAAGCATGGGCCCGCAAGTCCGGAAGAACATTGTCTACAGAAACAGCATAACGGATATCGTTGTGTCTATGCTATTAGGATGACTTCGGAAGAAGGGACTACTGTATCAGTATGCAAATGAAAGAACCGTCTACGGATTACGTTTATAAAGAAAAAAGCGTCTAGCCATCCGTCTTGTACTCGGCTTCCTCTTTTACAGATGGCTTGCAGATGTTTTATCTGCAAGCCATCTGCAAGGGACATCATTGATGATACTACTGTTTATCCATAATTATAAAGGACTTGCGAAACTTGAGTTGCTTGATATTTCTAAAAGAATCGGTTCCCTTCTTCATCTAATCACCGTTTACTTGCACAACTCAATAATTAATGCAAATCGGGAGAAATCGAGGCGGATATAGTTTTGTAGATATAAACCAACCTCTTTCATCATTGTTTATCAGTTATTTACAATACAATCTGTAGATAACAAACCAAAGAATACTCCTCCCTTGTAGTCCATCTGTAGATAACATTCATTAGCAATTCCTGTTTATGAAGCTTAATTTAGCGTCGTGAAAAAACCAAGTATTAACCTTAAAA
This sequence comes from Bacteroides muris (ex Fokt et al. 2023), assembly GCF_024704895.1. Taxonomy (NCBI): domain Bacteria; kingdom Pseudomonadati; phylum Bacteroidota; class Bacteroidia; order Bacteroidales; family Bacteroidaceae; genus Bacteroides; species Bacteroides muris (ex Fokt et al. 2023). The sequence goes on from NZ_JAMZEE010000048.1 coordinate 1,175, forward strand.
ACTTATTCACAATGAGTAAAAGTAACCATTACAAAGAAAGAGCTATTCAGCTACTTCTCTTCTTTGCCTTCATGCTGCCTATAGGCGCATCGGCACAGAACATCCAGCTGACAGGTACCGTAATCGATACAACCGGAGAAACCGTAATCGGTGCCAGTGTATTAGAAAAAGGTACAACTAACGGAGTAATAACCGACATCGACGGTAACTTCTCACTCAACGTTTCTCCTAACGCAACAATCATTATTTCCTATGTGGGCTACGCAGCCCAAGAGATTCCCTTGAATGGCCAGAAAAGCCTGAAGGTCACTTTGAAAGAAGATACCGAAATGCTGGACGAAGTTGTCGTTATCGGATACGGCACAATGAAGAAGAGTGACATGACCGGTGCCATTTCATCGGTAGACACCGAAGAGCTGACCAAACGTGCCACGACCAACCCTGCCGAAGCCCTGCAAGGCAAGATTGCCGGTGTGAACATCATGAAATCCGGTGGTAACGCAGGCGCAGGCGTATCTGTAAAGATTCGCGGCGTGAAGTCTTTTGGCAGCAACGAGCCGCTCTACATCATCGACGGCTTCCCGGGCGACATTGACAACGTGAATCCGCAAGACATCCAGAGCATGGAAGTATTGAAGGACGGTGCTGCAGCAGCTATCTATGGTTCGGTGGCTGCCAACGGTGTAGTCATCATCACTACCAAGAACGGCAAGAAAGGTGAAACACACATCGACTTCAACACCTACCTGAGTATGACTGCCGTTGCCAACAAGTTGGAAATGGTGAATGCAGAACAATACAAGAGCAACATCAAAACAATGTTCGAAAACTACAATGCCCAGTTCCCTGATGAAGCAGAAAGCATTCCTGCTTATTGTTCTACCGACACCGGTATCAATACCAACTGGCAAGACCAGATGCTCCGTAGCGGACTTTCGCAAAACTATATGTTCAGCGTACGCGGCGGTAGCGAAACGGCCCAATACTCCGTATCCTACAACCACGCCGACAACAAAGGTATCTTCTTAGGCAACAGCTTCCGTCAAGACAATGCACGCATGAAGATGCACATGAGCAAATATATCTTTGATGTTGATGCTAACCTAAGTTTCCGCTATACCAAGAGCCACCAGCCACAGTACAGCCTGCGCGAAATGTATAACAGTTCACCCCTGATGCCCGTCTATGACGAAAACGAAAAGTACGGCTATGCATTGGCTGGCAATATGGGGCTACCTGCTTCCAACAACGTAATGGCAGACCACCATTTTCGCGAAGCAGCCACCAAGAAATTCTATACCAATGCCAATGTATCATTGGGCATAAAGCTGGCTTCTTTCCTCAACTTCAAAACCAGTTATGCTTATCGCGGCACACACTATCGCTATACGCAACACTATCCCGATTTCACTTCCAATGCCCAGTCACCCAATCTGTATCCTTATTCTTACGAAGGGACCTATTACTGGGAAGAGCAAGTGATAGACAACATACTGAACTTCAATAAAGATTTCGGTAAGCACAGTGTTACCGCTATGGTAGGTTCATCCATCACAACCACCAAGTATACCGACAACGGGGTGGGCGTAGAAGGCAAGACATCCAAATATTATGTAGACGAAAACGGGAACCTTGCATCCAAAGACGAAGCAGCAGGCTTTCTCGATCCCAGTTTCAGCACTATCGACTCAGGTGCGGGCGGTACATTCTCAGGAGACGGAACAAAATACAAATATAATCGTGCATCTTTCTTCGGGCGTGTAAACTACTCCTTTGCAGGTAAATATCTATTGCAAGCCACTATGCGCTACGATGGTTCTTCCAAGTTCGGTTCAGAGAACCGTTGGGGTTGCTTCCCTTCTGTAGCTGTGGGATGGAGAATCAGTGAAGAAGAGTTCTTCCCGAAAGAAGGTATTGTCAACAACCTGAAATTCCGTGCCAGTTGGGGACGTTTGGGTAATGAGAATGCATTGGGTTATTATGACTTTCAGCCTCTTATCACCAACTCCAACCGTTGGGAAGGTGGTTACATCCAAGGCGGCAACGCTTGGCAGGGGTCTGCTTCATGGGAAATGGAAAACCGTGGATTGAAATGGGAAACTACCGATACAAAGAATATCGGTTTCGACTTTGGAATGCTCAACAACCGTCTGACCGGTAGTATCAACTATTACATCAACCAGACAGAAGACCTACTTATCACAAAGCGTCTCTCGCCCTCTGCCGGTTACGAGAACCCCATCCTGAATGTAGGCAAAATACGCAATAATGGTATCGAACTGGAACTGAACTGGAACGACAAAGTGAAAGATTTTGAATACAACATAGGTTTCAACTTCTCTACTACCAAGAACGAAGTGGTGGAATTGGCAGACAAAGGTCAGGCACTGCCTTCTACCGGTCTGCTTTGGGACACCGACCACGTGCCTGCATATGCCAAAGAAGGGAAGCCTATCAGCGGTTTCTACCTATATCGCACGGCGGGTATCTTCCAGACTAACGCCGAAGCAGAAAATTATGTAAATCAGGACGGCAAGCGCCTCCAACCCAATGCCAAGGCCGGTGACATCCGCTTCGTCGATGTAGATGGAAACGGCACCATTGACGAAGATGACAAGGCATACTGCGGAACCGGCATTCCCAAGATGGAAGCCAACCTAAACTTCTCCGGTTCTTATAAAGGTTTCGACCTCTCATTCAGCTTAGGAGGTGCATTCGGACATAAACTGTACAACGGAAACCGCTACTTCTATGAATCCATGAGCGCTCCGGGTAACATGCTCAGCAGCGTAGCCAATGCCTGGACTCCCCAAAACACTCACACCAGCGTTCCTCGTGCTGTTTACAATGACCCCAACGGCAACTCCCGCGAGTCTGAACGGTTCTTGGAAAACGGCAGTTTTATACGCATGCGCCAAGCGCAAATAGGCTATACTTTGCCTGCTTCTCTGCTGAAGAAAGTCAATATTGAAAAATTGCGTTTCTACGTGAGTGGCGACAACTTGTTTACAATCACAGGCTACAACGGTGTAGACCCCGAATTCTCCACCAGTAGCCCGTTGAACTCCGGTATAGACCGCTACATTTATCCGTTTACACGTTCGTACACGGTAGGAGCACAGCTCACATTCTAATACTTTATAAAACGATATTATACGAAACAATATGAAGAAACTTATATATTTAGCAAGTATCTGCTGCGTGATGCTTTTTGCTTCTTGCGAAGACTTCTTGACAGTGTCCTCTCCAGATAAAGTAACCACCGGAAATTTCTGGAAAAACCTAAAGGAGGCCGAAGCTACCATGGCTTCAGTCTATGCACAGCTCTATCATGGTGACAGTTATGCCACCAGCGAAGTAAGATGGCCGGTAGAGGCATTCCGTACCGACCTCTACACCATGGGTACGGACGCCATCAACTACCAAACATGGACTGATATCTATAAATTTACTTACACCAATGGTAACACTCAATTTTCTTACTACTATCAAGACCTATATCGCGGCATCAACTTTGCCAATCAGGTATTGGAATATGTACCTCAAATACCTGAAGACGGCATAACAGAAGCAAAACGCAGTGAATTGATGGCCGAAGCACACTTCATGCGCGGCTACTACCACCTGATGCTGGTGCTGAACTGGGAGAAAATCATCATCCGCGACAAATATCTCACCGACCAAGCCGACTTGAACAAACCTCTGTCCGACCGCACCGCTTGCTGGAACTTCGTCATCGACGAACTGAAATTAGGAACTGCACTTCCCGCCACCCGGCCAAGTACAGAACTGGGCCGTGCTACCTCTGGAGCTGCCCACGCTTATCTGGGATTTGCCTACCTGACACGTGCGTATGAAGAATCAGCACAAGAAACTCAGCATCTGGCTGATGCATTGACAGCCCTGAATGCAGTGACCGGTTACGAGTTGGTAAGCGGTGATGCATTGATTGACATGTTCAACGGCAGAAATAAGAATTGTAAAGAATCCATCTTTGAAGTGCAGTACAGCAGCAATACCGATAACGGTGCACGTTACTATTCGTGGATTCACAACTTCATCGCTTCCGGTGAACTGGGCGGTTGGGATGAAATATTGCCCAACGACTTCCTTGTAAGCGAATTCAAGAAAGAAGGAAAAATCAGTAGCCACGGGCGCTATGACGAACGTATATACAACACTCTTTTCTTCAAAGATGAGTATTGGAACGACGGAACCGGCAAAATCTGGGGTTATGAATACGATGATTTGCATCATTACTGGAAAGTCGATAAAGACGGCAATTATCTGGATGCAAACAATAATATCATTAAAAAGGAAGAGCTTGAGGACAAAGGCGTAAAGATATTCTATGACCGTCCCAGCTTCCGCCGCTTCACTCCGAGAGAATTGTCTGAAATGGATACAAGATGTAACTTTAACATTCCCTTGATGCGTTATGTCAACGTATTGCTGATGAAAGCCGAAGTACTGAACAGACAAGGACACACCGAACAAGCTATTCCTATCATCAACGACATCCGTGCCAAACACGGAAATATGCCGGCCATGAAGGGAACTTCACAAGCAGAAGTACAAGCACAAATCGAGCATGAGCGCATCATCGAGTTCCCACTGGAAAGCTATCGTTGGTACGACCTGCGTCGCTGGGGCAAGCTGTCCGAAACATTGGGCAGCCGAGGATTCGTGGAAGGCAAGCACAACTTCTTCCCCATTCCGCTCTGGGAAATAAACGCCAACCCTGCACTGAATAGTACCGCAGAAGAAACAGCTGAATAATTCTTCCTCTCTAATACCACCCAAGACGGTGTTTGCCCCGGCAACACCGCCTTGGGCAGCTTAAAAGCTTTATCTTTGCATAAACAAAGACAGTTTGCGCTATCTTTGCCACTAAAAACGACATAGATATGTTTACAATCATCGGACTAATGCTCACGGGAATGCTGCTGGGCTATCTCTTACGGAAACGGGACTTAAAGAAGATCCATCCAATCATCACCCTGCTCATCTGGTTGCTACTGTTTATCCTCGGCATCGAGGTAGGAAGCAACGAGCAAATCATCAAGGGGCTCCATACCATAGGCCTTGAAGCTGTGATACTCACCCTGGGAGGAACCCTGGGAAGCGTCATCGCCGCCTGGGCATTGTGGAGAGCCTTGTATAACAAGAAAGGAGGAAGGGCATGAAAGGAAGTCTTATCATAGTGGGCTTTTTCGTACTGGGTACGATTTGCGGCGTATGCCATCTGTTGCCCTTTGATATTGCAGAAACCAACATCAGCTACTACGCGCTTTGTGCGCTGATGTTCAGTGTAGGGTTGAGCGTGGGTAACGACCCGCAAACCCTGAAGAATTTCCGTTCACTCAATCCGCGGCTGGTATTCCTGCCCATCATGACGATACTGGGAACGCTGGCAGGCTCCGCAGCCGTCAGCCTGATTCTGACACACCGTTCTATAACGGACTGTCTGGCCGTAGGTTCCGGATTCGGCTACTACTCGCTCTCCAGTATCTTCATTACCGAATACAAGGGAGCCGAGCTGGGCACCATCGCCCTGCTTGCCAATATCAGCCGGGAGATTCTGACACTGCTGGCCGCCCCGTTGCTGGTACGATGGTTCGGAAACCTTGCCCCCATCTCTGCCGGAGGAGCCACGACGATGGACACCACACTACCCATCATCACACGGACAGCCGGACAGCAGTTTGTAGTGGTTTCCATCTTCCACGGGTTTGTGGTCGATTTCAGCGTTCCGTTCCTGGTGACATTGTTCTGCTCGATATAGGGCTTTTACCCTCTTTTGACAGACACCGGTCTCTGACAAGAGCCATTTTTATATCACTAAATCCTATTAATAATGAAAACCAAACTTTATACCTTTCTCCTTTCTTCGCTGCTTTGCACCGATGCCCTGGCCGACAACGAGCCGTGGCAGAACCCGCAAGTCAACGAAATGAACAGAGAACCGATGCACGCCCACTTCACCCCGTTTACGAATGAAGCCAACGCATTGAAACAACGTGCCTTGCCCGCCGACGTACGGTTCGACGTTAATCCTGCAACGGAACGCCGTATCACTCTGGACGGCACCTGGAAATTTCTTTTTTCAAAGAACAATGACCTCTGCCCCAAAGACTTTCACAAGCCCGGATTCAGTACCCGCAAGTGGAGTAAAATTGAAGTTCCGGGAAGCTGGGAACTGCAAGGCTTCGATGCACCTATCTATACAGATACCCGTTATCCGTTCCCCCCCAATCCGCCCTACGTGCCTACCGACTACAATCCCGTAGGTGCTTATATCCGCGAGTTCACCGTCCCGGCAGGTTGGGAAGGCATGGACGTTTTCCTCGATTTCGAAGGAGTGGAGTCTGCCTACTATGTATGGGTAAACGGCGAATTGGCGGGTTATGCCGAGGACAGCCGCCTGCCGTCGCACTTCAACATCACCAAGCTGCTGAAGAAGGGCAACAACAGACTGGCTGTAAAAGTATTCCGTTATAGCGACGGTTCCTACCTGGAAGGCCAGGACTACTGGAAATACAGCGGCATCGAACGGAGTGTTTATCTCTACGCCCGCCCCCAGAGCCGCGTCAAGGACTTCCGGATGACAGCCGAACTGATAAACAACTACAAGGATGGCGAACTAAAGCTGGACGTATTCCTCCATCGGCCTAAAGCCGGAGAAACGGTGGAAATCAAGGTAATGGACAAGGACAAGGTTATCTATGACCGGAAAAAGTCCATAACCTCTGCCACAGACACTTTGTTTACCCAGCAGCAAGTGTTCCCGAATGCACGAGCCTGGAATGCCGAAACACCGAACACCTACACGCTGGTAGTCAGCACCTTTGATGCACAAGGGAAACCGCAGGAATCCTTTACGCACCTTTTTGGCTTCCGTACCGTGGAAATGATGAACGGCATGCAGATGATTAACGGCCAGGCCGTCCTCTTCAAGGGGGTGAACCGTCACGAGCACGACCCGCACAAGGGACGTACCATCACCGTGGGGTCTATGATACACGACATCCAGCTGATGAAGCAGTTCAACCTGAACGGTGTACGCAACTGCCACTACCCGAACAACTATGCGTGGTACGAGCTTTGCACGGAGTTCGGCCTCTATATGGTAGACGAAGCCAACATCGAAAGCCACGGCATGATGTTCCACAAGGACGAAACTCTTGCCAACTATCCCGACTGGGAGGTGCCTTTCATGCAACGGATGAGCCGAATGATTGCACGCGACCACAACTACTCCGCCATCGTAACCTGGTCTATGGGTAACGAATCGGGCTACGGCAAGCACTTCGAAACGCTGTATGACTATACCAAGAAGACAGACCCCACCCGCCCCGTACAATACGAAGGCGGTGGCTACAACTCCAAGAGCGACATCTACTGTCCTATGTACGCACGCATCTGGAGGCTGCACCAGCATGCGAACCAGCGCGACGCTCGCCCCATGATCCTTTGCGAGTATGCCCATGCCATGGGCAACAGCGTAGGCAACTTTCAGGACTACTGGGACTTGATTTACAAGTACGACCAGCTGCAAGGCGGTTTCATCTGGGACTGGGTGGACCAGACGTTTGCCATCAAGGACGAGAACCGGCGCGACATCTGGGCTTTTGGCGGCGACATGGGATTTGTAGGCGTCGTCAACGACTCCAACTTCTGTGCCAACGGCTTGATTGCTGCCGACCGCACCCCGCACCCGCACATCTACGAAGTGAAGAAGGTATTGCAATACATCCACTTCGAACCGCTCGCCTTCACCCCCAACAAGATAAAGGTCACCAACTGGCACGATTTCATCGGATTGGAAGGATATACCCTCCGCTGGGCAGTGGAATGCGACGGCAAGACCGTTCAGGACGGTGAAATGGATTTCCCCAAGATTGCTCCCAGAAACTCTGCCAACATAGAATTGCCACTGAAAGCGCTGCCTGCCGACGGCAAGGAGTATTTCCTCACACTGCGTGCATTCACCAAGCACGAAGCGCCATTAGTACCGAAAGGACACGAGGTTGCCATCGAACAATGGGAATTGCCTTCTGCACCGTCAGCCAAAACCGTTCAGCCGGTGGAAGGAACGCTGACCGTAGACCGCAACAACGAAACACTGACCGTGAAAGGCAACAACTTCCAGGTAGCTTTCTCTACCCGAAACGGTGACATGACAGAGTTGAACTACACCGGAAAGAATCTGATTAAAGAAGGGCTACAACCCAACTTCTGGCGCCCGTTGACCGACAATGATATTCCAAATGGGCACCTGATACGCTGCGGCACCTGGAGAAACGCCGGACGCGATGCCAAACTGCAGGACATCGAAGTTGCAGAAGCCGGACAAACGGCTACTGTCACTGCGACCTACCGCATGGAAGAACAAGATGCTGATTTACAGACTCTCTACAAAATTACTCCCGACGGCAAGGTTCAGGTAACCATGCACTTCACCCCCGGCAAGAAGCCATTGAGCGAGATGCCTCGTCTGGGCATGCGCATGATACTCCCTGCCGAATATGAAATGATGACCTGGCTGGGCCGCGGCCCGCAAGAGACGTATGCCGACCGCAAGACGGGAGCATTGATAGGCCTCTACAACGCAACAGTCTGGGAACAGTTCCATCCGTATGTACGAGCCCAAGAGACGTCCAATCATTGTGACGTACGCTGGGTGGCCCTACGCAATGCTGCCGGTGAAGGTCTGCTGGTAGTGGGCGAGGAGCCGTTGAGCGTAAGCGCCTGGAACTTCCCGATGGAGGACATTGAATACCGTCCCTCACAGATGGAGCGCCGCCACGGTGGAAGCATCCAGAAGAAAGATATGATATGGCTCAACATCGACCACAAGCAGATGGGCGTAGGCGGTGACAATACCTGGGGAGCACAAGTTCATCCCGAGTACACCATCACTCCGCACGAATGGAAATACAGCTTCACGCTCGCCCCTCTCGCACCGGAGGATGATGCAGCGGAACAAGCGCACAAATAACCGTTAAATACCTCATTCATATGAAATACAAATTTATACGTATACTCTGCTTCACATTGTTGGCCGCAGGCATCACAGCCTGCACTCCCGGCATGAAAAGCACTACGGAGAAACGGTATGCCTTCGCCGACATACTGGACATCTCCTACACTCCCGACACCCTGCACCGCTGCTATGGTTGGTTCACCGACGCCGGCTCGTGGATGGGCTTCACGCTGCCCGAACGGCAACAATGGGTCAACGGCTTCTGCGGCCCCTTCAGCCTCGATATGTTCCGCCGCCAGTGGATGGCACAGTCAGCCGCCGTCGTAAGCTTTGCCAAAGATACACAAGAGATTTTTGTTCCGGATTCCACTTGCTATTACCCCGGCGAGCTCTATATGTCGGCACATTCCACCCACGGGAGCATCACGCAACGGCTCAACTTCACAAGTGCCTCGACCGCCTTGCTGCGCATCGAATCCGACACGGCTGAAGACCTGCTGCTCTCCGGTAGCCAATGGGGCAAAGACATCACCGTCAGCGTAGAACAGAACTCCGTCATCGCCCGTCATCCCAGTGGCGAAACCGTAACCGTGACCTTCACTCCTAATGTAGAGCTGGCCAAGACCGACAATAACTATACAGCCCTCGTCTGCTCTCCGCACTACCCCGTCAACGTAGCCATCTCTTTCTTCACTTCCGAAAAAGAGATGACTGCCAGCTTGCAAAACCTTCCGGGCCTGCTCAATAATCCCGCCCCCGCCCTGCAAGCCAATGCCGAACGTTGGGAAGGTTACCTCACCAAGATACTGCGCAAGGACATGAAGCCCGAATATGACCGCATCGCCGTGAAAGCCGTCACCACGCTCATCTCCAATTGGCGGACACACCGCGGCGGATTGCTTCACGAAGGCATCATCCCGAGCCATGCCGTAGGCTATTTCGTCGGCTTTTGGGCATGGGATAGCTGGCGCTTCAGTGCCGGAACCGCCAAATTCGACCCCGAACTGGCCAAGAACAACATCCGAGCCATGTTCGACTACCAGCAACCGGACGGCATGATTATCGACTGTATCTACACTGACCCCTCCGAGAACAATGCCCGTGACAGCAAACCTCCCTTGGTATGCTGGGCTGTCGATGAAATATTTACCCATACGGGTGACACCGCCTTCGTTGCCGAGATGTATCCGCAACTGCTCTCCTATTATAAATGGTGGTACGAAAAGCGCGACCACAACCGCAATGGCATGTGCGAATACGGTGCTACCGACGGAACACTGGAAGCTGCCGCCTGGGAAAGCGGCATGGACAACGCCATCCGTTTTGACGGCGCCGTGATGCTGAAAAACGAAGGCTACGAGGATGCCTGGAGTATGGATCAGGAGAGTGTGGACTTGAACGCTTATCTGGCACTGGAATGCAAACTGCTGAAGATACCTTTCGACGCACCGGACTACAGTAGCCAGGTAGCCGACTATTTCTTTGACAAGAACATCAACTTCTTCTGCGACCGCCGCCTGAAGGACGGTGCATTCATCGAAGAGCCGGGCTGCGAAGCCTACACTCCGTTGTGGACCCGGATTGCCACACAAGCGCAAGTGGACAGCATGCTGCCTATGCTTCAAGATACGGCAAAGTTCTCCACGTATATCCCCTTCCCGACCATTGCCGCTGACAATCCCAAATACAATCCGCGCGGCTACTGGCGTGGCCCCATCTGGCTGGACCAAACCTACTTTGCCATCCGCGGACTGCGCAACTACGGCTACAACCAGCTGGCAGATGAATATACGCTGCAAGTCTTCGACCGCCTGAGTGGGCTGAAAGAGGGTGCTCCCATCCACGAGAACTACGGAACCCATACCGGCGAACGCCTGAAAGCTCCCCATTTCAGCTGGAGCTCCTCACATCTGTTGATGATGTACGACGACTACGGTAAGTAAACCGGGATTCCATATATGTCATAACTCACATGAAGAACAAAAGCGATATGATTATTATCGGTAAACCTGCACCGGAAGCTCTCCACGCAAAGCGCCCAGCGCATTCAGTACCAATGCTTCCAATTCGTCTTCTCCGGGGTAGACGTGAACGGGAGCAAGGAAAGACACGCGCTCCTGCAACCGCGAAGTGATGTACTCGGAATGTGCCATACCTCCCGTAAGCAGAATGGCGTCCACCTTGCCATAAAGCACAACAGCAGCACCGCCTATCTCCTTGGCAATGCGGTAAATCATGGCATCAAGCACCAAAGCGGCATGGGTGTCTCCCTCAGCGATGCGCCTCTCTATGGCGGGAATGTCGGTAGTACCCAAATGGGCGGCAAGTCCCGCCTTGCCGGAAATACGTTTCTTCAGTTCTTCGGTAGTGTAACGCCCCGAGTGACAAAGGTCTATCAGTTGCCCGGCGGGCAGGGTACCTGCACGTTCGGGCGAAAAAGGACCGAAACCGTCGAGGGCATTGGGCACGTCCACCGCACGGCCGTGGCGGTGGACTCCTACGGAAACGCCTCCACCCAAGTGACAGACAATCAGATTGAGGTCTTCGTAATGCACAGGAGCTTCGGGCTGCAGGGCACTACGCTCGGCAGCATAGCGCCGGGCGATGGCTCGCTGGTTCAAGGCGTGCCAGATGGTGATGCTGGGCATCAGAGGCGAACCGGTGATGCGTGCCACATCGTCCAGTTCGTCCACCACGCCGGGATCGGCTATGAAAGAGGGGCAGCCGGGCAGCATGGCGGCAAGTTCGTGGGCTATCAGACAACCTAAGTTGCAGGCGTGGGTACGCATGGCGTGGAGCATATCGTCCAACATGGCATCGTTCACGGCATACACACCACCGGGAATGGGTTTCAACAATCCCCCACGGCCGACGATGGCATCGAACTTAAAGGGAATGTCATTGGCCTCCAGCGCTTCCAGCACCAGGTTCTTGCGGAATTCGAACTGGTCGATGATGCGGGGAAATCGGGAAAGCTCCTCCACCGAATGCCGGATGTTGAGTACCAGACGGGGAGCCTCATCCTCATAGACAGCAATTTTTGTCGAGGTGGAACCGGGATTTACTGCCAGTATCTTCATTGATTACGATTTACGAGTTACGAGTTACAATTTACAAACTACAAATTACGAGTTACAATTAAGGCTATTCCGTCCCGCTGGTCAGGCAGGCCATGGCAATGCTGTAATACTTGGACAAACCGGAATCGCTGCGCGACGGTAATACTACCGGGCATGAGGGGCCTTGCAGCAACCCGGCCATATCGGCATGAGAAAACAGAGATACGGCCTTATAAAAAGCATTTCCCGATTCGATGTTTGGAAAAATCAGCACATCCGCCTCCCCGTCAATCGGCGATACAATGCCTTTGATGTTACCGCTCGTCTTTTCACATGACGTCTTTACATCCAGCGGACCGTCGATAATGACATTGCCGAACTCGCCGGCTTCTGCCAGTTCCACAATGTTGACATAGTCCAATGAATGGGGGAATTTGGTGCTGACCTTCTCCGTGCAATGAATCAGTGCGATGCGTGGTTGCTCTATCCCGAAATGGCGGCAGGCATGGATGGCATACCAAATCATTTCAATGCGCTGTTGCAGCGTAGGGCGGGGAATGACCGCAGCATCGGAGAAAAAGAGCAGTTTATCGTAAGTGGGTATCTGCATCACGGCCAGATGGGTCAGAATCTTTCCTTTGGGCAACAAACCATGCTCCTTGTCCAGAATGGCACGAAGCAGATTGTCGGTATTGATGATGCCTTTCATCAGGATGTCCGCTCCACCCTCGCGTACGATACGCACCGCCTCACGTGCCGCCTCATCGGGATCTTCTATATGCAAAGTGCTGACATATTGAGGATATTTCTTCAGGGTGGGATATTCTTCCAATATGGCAGAATCGCCAATCATCAGAAATTCCGCAATCCCCTCCTCCAGGGCACGAGATATGGCATACTCTGTATTAGGGTCATTGGCACAAACTACTGCAATGCGTTTCCTCTTATTCAAGGTTTTCAGGTGGGCTGTTAACTGGGCAAAGTTCCGTATCGGTTCCATAACGTTAGATTTTTAGCAAATATCTAAAAAAATGTCGAGAAATACAGCATTTGCCCCGTTGAAATTTCATATGTTTAATATCATTTTGATATGTCCACCGCAGATTACACGGATTTGAACAGCACACGTCCCCCTCTCCTCTCCCTCTCTTCTGTTAAAAAATCCGTGTTAATCTGTGATATCTGTGGTGAATTGTGTACTTTTGCCCCAAATAGATTGATAATATAATATGGGTAGTCTTATTTTCCCTCCGTTTCTGCAGGAAGGTGACCGTGCCATTATTCTCTCCCCTTCCAGCAAGATTGACAAATCTTTCCTGAAAGGCGCCTGCAAACGTTTGAAGTCCTGGGGGCTGGAAGTCGTATTCGCAAAGCATGCGGGAAGTTCCAACGGAACATATGCAGGAAGCATCCGGCAACGCCTTGAAGACCTGCAGGAAGCCATGGACGATGAGGAAGCCAAAGTCATATTCTGCAGCCGGGGCGGCTACGGAGCCGTGCATCTGGTAGGCAAACTGGATTTTACCAAGTTCAGGCAGCATCCCAAATGGCTCGTCGGATTCAGTGACATCACCGCCCTGCATAATCTGTTCCAGCAGAATGGCTTCGCGTCGTTGCACGCCCCCATGGCGCGTCATCTCACAGTAGAACCCGAAAACGACTTCTGCACGCTGGCGCTGAAGGATATGCTGTTCGGTCGGTCGTTTGGAGGAATAAGAACATTCAGCTACGTCTGCCCGAGGCATAAGCTGAACCGTAAGGGAGAGGCAAAAGGTGTGTTGCGCGGCGGCAATCTGTCGGTGTTCTACGGGCTGCGCGGCACCCCCTACGATATTCCGGCCGAAGGCACCATCCTCTTTATCGAGGATGTGGGAGAACGCCCGCATGCGGTGGAACGCATGATGTACAATCTCAAACTGGGCGGTGTCCTCGACAAGCTTTCAGGCCTCATCATCGGGCAATTCACCGAATACAGAGAAGACAAATCGCTGGGAAAAGACCTGTATGGCGCATTGGCCGATTTGATGAAGGAATACGATTATCCGGTGTCTTTCGGTTTTCCCGTCGGTCATGTCAGCAGAAACCTGCCGCTGATAAACGGTGCTGCGGTAACATTGGAGGTTGGAAAGAAAGAAGTGAAACTAAGTTTTAATACAGAAAGAGAATGAAACGGAATTATACATTTATCCCGTTGCTGCCGTTGCTGATTATAGCAATAGTGGCATGCAGCAACAAGAGCAGCAAGCCTGCAGCCGATAATGACAGTGAGGACGATGCGACCAAAGCGACTGTCCAGGCGCCCCAGTTCAGTGCAGACAGTGCATACCAATACATACAGACCCAAGCGGATTTTGGTCCGCGCGTGCCCAACACCGCCGCCCACAAAGCCTGCGGAGAATTCCTTGCCAAGAAGCTGGAAGAATTCGGCGCCAAGGTATACAACCAGCATGCCGACCTGGTGGCTTACGACAACACCATCCTGAAGGCGCGTAATGTTATCGGCGCCTATAATCCGGAAAGCAAAAGGCGTGTACTGCTCTGTGCCCATTGGGACAGCCGTCCTTATGCCGACCAGGATGCCGACAAGACGAAGCATCACAGCCCCATCCTGGGTGTGAACGACGGCGCCAGCGGTGCAGGCATATTGCTCGAAGTGGCCCGCCAACTGCAACGGCAGGCTCCGGCCATCGGCATCGACATCATCTTCTTTGACGCCGAAGACTATGGCATCCCCTACTTCTATCAAGGTGCATACAAGAACGACACTTGGTGCCTGGGCTCGCAGTATTGGGGACGAGTACCCCACGTAGACGGCTATAACGCCCGCTACGGCATTCTGCTCGACATGGTGGGCGGCAAGAACGCCACCTTCTACAAGGAACAGTTCTCTCAAAGAACCGCCGGCAAGTACGTGAACAAGATATGGAGCACGGCCCACCGACTGGGCTTCGGCAACTTCTTCCCCAAAGAAAAAGGTACCGAAGTGACGGACGACCACATGTATGTATACAACCTGCGGCAGATTCCCTGCGTGGACATCATTAACTATGACCCGAACTGCGACACCGGCTTCGGTGACTTCTGGCACACAACGGACGACAATATGGACATCATCGACAAGGGCACTCTCAACGCCGTGGGACAGACCTTGCTGGAAGTCATCTACAATGAGAAATAAACCAGTAAAACAGTAAAACAGTAAAACAGTAATTGCAAACAGTAAAACAGTGAATCTTATGATAAGTATCAATGAAGTACAAGATGAAGTAATTGCCGAATTCAATGATTTCGACGATTGGATGGACCGGTACCAACTTCTTATTGATTTAGGAAACGAGCAGGAACCGCTCGACGAAAAATACAAGACGGAACAAAACCTGATTGAAGGTTGCCAGAGCCGCGTATGGCTGCAGGCAGACGAAGTGGACGGAAAAATTATTTTCCAGGCCGAAAGCGACGCACTGATTGTGAAAGGAATCATTTCACTGCTTATCAAAGTACTCTCCGGGCACACACCGGATGAGATACTGAACGCCGACCTCTATTTCATTGATAAAATAGGACTGAAGGAACACTTGTCGCCCACCCGTAGCAACGGACTGCTGTCTATGGTAAAGCAGATGCGAATGTATGCGCTGGCGTTCAAGGCGAAAGGCATCTAAAGGTTACGACCGACAATATATAAACTAATAATCAGCAGATTATATTTACCGGGTGTTTACCCTATAATGTAAAAGCCATTACTCCAGAATGTAACGGCTTTTACATTATGAAGTAACGACGTTTACCATAGTATGTAAAGGTGTTTACCGTAGTATGTAAACGGGGTTTCTTAAGGCGGTAAGCATTTCAACCTCTACTTGCGCCTTCTTCTCCCCATTTATCCTTCCTTAAACTCCAATATATCCCCCGGCTGGCAATCGAGTTCCTTGCAGATTGCTTCCAGTGTAGAGAAACGGATGGCCTTCGCCTTTCCGGTTTTGAGAATAGAGAGATTGGCAGGCGTAATATCAATCTTCTCCGCCAGTTCGCCCAAAGATATCTTTCTCCGGGCCATCATTATGTCGAGGTTTACTATAATCATATAATTGTGCTCTATTTATCAATTATCCTTTTCCCACTCACACCACCAGCCAGTGTACCGTTTCGTCAACCGGTAATAGCCATATATGCACAGATACATCCACGGCATTACAATATAGACTTTCCACTTCCCGTCAAAAGCCGGGAACAAGGGAGAAAATAGACAATACTTGCCAACAATAAAACCGCTACAAGTTCGGCAGCGAAATACAGACCATACTTCACACTTCTCTTCACATCGCACTCCTCCCTTTCATTAAATCGTCAAATCCTGCTCTTCCTTCATTTTCAATCCAATGGCGAATACTTCGCCTACAATCAGCGAACACAATCCCAGCACCAGCATAGTTCCACTGATGATGCCCGAGAGCTCCAATGTATATCCACGCAGCGAGAACACCTCACCGACATTGTAGAGGGTGATATAAGCAACCGAAAAAGAGCAGCAGAAACTGATAATCAAAGCCAGCCCCAAACGGCGCAAACGGCGTACATTCTTCCAATTGAAGATATCTGATTTATTTATGGAAATAATCAGCCGGACAAACAGTACAATGGCCCAGATATAGACCCCTATCTGCAAAAAGGTCAGCAACTTACTTGCAATCTGTTCCCAAAGGGCAGGATGGTCGTCAATGCTCACCACCATGGAAGAGTAGCTGGCAGGCACATACTTTCCGGTCTTCTCATTGTATACAGAATCCGAAAAGAGTTCACCTCCCTTCATTGTAAAGCTATGTGATTCCAAGCTTATATACTTCATATGCATCAGCTTCTGCCGCAACGCATGGGTATCTTCCTTTTCAACCACAGATTCCACACCCAGTTTGGCTCCTATAAAGAAGAAATAGCCCGCTTCCAGAACCGAGTAACTCAGTACAAGCATTACCACCAGGCAGAGAATGTTCAATCTTCTTTTCATAATTCAGTTGTTGTTGTATTAGTATCAGATATATTATATTTATTCAGTTGTTTCAAAGAGACTAGAAGCAACAATATGAAAACCACTGCCCAAACCAGAGCATACGGGTTACTCAGCAGATGTGTCACATCCTCCATTTCAGGATGTTTCAGGCTCAGATAGACAGACAAGCCATTGTTCATGATGTGTATCAGAATACATGCCATCAGACTCCGTGTCTTATAATAAAGCCAGGCAAGCAAGAAACCAATGAGAGAAGCGCTTATTATCTGAGCCGGATTCAGATGGAAAATACCGAATATCAATCCGGAAAACAAGATAGCCTTTGCCGGACTGTATCTGCGAAGCAGCTCCTTGGTAATGGCACCACGGAAAAGAAGTTCTTCCAGCACGGGCCCCAGAACAGAAATACAGAGAATACCCAACCAACCGGATTGTAGCATGTCAAATGTCTGGTCCAACAAATTGGGCAAGAAAGTGAGTTCGGACATCAGAACAGCTATTATATACATGGAAGCCATTCCGGCAAGCAGGCTCCATGCCAGATAAGGAACCGGCACCGGAGAATACAGATGCTTGTCCCCCGTCAGGTAGTTCTTGCGCCACAAGTACACCCCCATGAAAACGAAACCCAGCAGCATGGTAGGTGACACAGCAATCTGACCAGCCTTGTCCATGTCGAAAGTTCCATCAGCAAAATACGTATACAGCAGACAGAAAGGTCCTGCAAATAGTGCTCCTACAATCTGCATCAAAAAGTAAATCAATACTAGTTTTATTGCCGTTTTCATTGTTCTATTCGTCTAAAAGTTCGCAAAGATACACATTTTCTCTATCAATCCGTCAAGCTGTGGCAAGAAGTCCCATCAGCAGCACCATCACTGTAGAAAGTGACAATACCAATAGTGTAATACTCATGAATGCTCTTCTCATAACCTAAGCCCCTCCTTCGTCTTTATAAAGTTCATTATTCTGTTTTTCGATAATCATTTATCGTTTTTCGATATGCAAATTAAAAACCTTTTTTTGATGTGACAAAGAAAAACAGAAAATATTTATCGAAAAACAATAAAAAGAAGAAGTGTTCCGCAACAAGAAATCTGTTATATAACACAAACAAATTATTTGTAATACAAACTAAAATCACTATTTTTGAGAAAATTATTAATATTAAACTGTACTATGATGAAAAAAAATCAATCTGCAGACTAACTATTGCCTCAATCATGTCGTCAATACTACTTTGCAACATGTTTATCCCCCATGATTCAAGCCACGAATTAACAGATCTTGCACTTCTCAACGTAGAGGCTTTAGCCTCAGACGAAGCCGAACCTATCAAGGTTAAAAGTTGCTATATGTATACCAGTACTACATTACTACCAGACGAACCGGCAACGTATGTCACAAAATGCGATGGCTGTTGCACCACAAAGGCAACCATGTGCATGTACACCGCCACATGCGCCGGCTCACAAATAATATATTAATAAACATCCATCATGAAAAAACATCTTTATTTACTATCAATCTATACATTGCTCACTGCATGTGCAACGCAAACCAGCATACAAGAGCAGACATTCATACAAAAAATAGAACCATTTCACGAGCAGAAGGTACTTCAAGCAGAAAAAATAAATGTAAATGAAGTGTTTGCCATTGATGGAATAGAAGTCAAGAAGAACAATATATTTGCAACAGATTCAAGAAATAATAATCAGATGTTGTATCAATATTCACTTCCGGAATTCCAGTGTATTTCCATAGGAGGAAGCAGGGGAGGAGCAGAAAACGAATTTCAGCTCCCCCCTTCCTTCTGCAAGAGCACTTCGGAAAAGGTCTATATTTTCGGATACAATCCATTTGTTATCAAAAGTTTTACATTAGACGGCAACAACCGACTAACCCTTGAAAAGGAGTTCATACTACCTACCTCTACCCCGACAGCAAACTTTATGAATATAGTCAATGACTCATTATTAATATACAGCACGTTTCCTGACAAGCTCAACATTAAAAAAATCAATCTAATATCCCGACAACCCACAGGAGAAATTATTATCGGACAAGAGGAACACAAAGAGATATTTTTTGATGAGAACAAGGGATATTTGGCAGCCAATGACTCTCTGATTATTTATGCCTATACCTATAAAAAGCAAATTGACATCTATGGTATAAACGACATGAAGCTCCGCAAAAGACTTATTGGAAACGAAACCCGCCCTCATATCATAATAGGAGATATCAAAGAAACAATATTTCACCAACGAGAAATAGTCGCACGTAAAAATTACTTTTACATACGATGTCCCAGAGAAAAAGAAGGCTGCTTCATAGAAGTATACGACTATTCCGGACGCTCCATCGCCAAATACGAATTGGACATCCTACTATATGCTTTCAGTATTGACGAAGAGCACAGAACCATATACGGCTATAATAATGACATATTTGAAGAAGGCTTCTTAAAGTATACTTATTAAAAGCCAGAAAGTACTTCTTCTATTTCTTCTTCATCCCTACGGATACGGGCCACCAGTTGTTCAACCGTACTAAACTTCAGCTCCGGACGCATGTAACGAACGAAGGATACCCGTATCGGACTATTATAAATGTCTGCATTGAAATTGAAAATATGGACTTCAATGCTACGGTCCGCTCCATTGGCTAAAGTCGGCCGATAGCCTATGCTTAACATTCCTCCGTACCGGACTCCCTCTAAATGCACATGAACAGCATATACTCCATCGGCAGGAATCAACTTGTCCGAATCGGAAACACGGAGATTAGCCGTAGGAAAACCTATCTTACGCCCCACCTGATAGCCGCCGACAACCGTACCGTCCAAAAAGAAGTCGTATCCCAGATACTCGGCAGCATCCGAAACATTCCCCTTCTGCAACAAACTACGGATAACCGAAGAGCTGACAGTACCCTCCGTCTCAGATGCCTCCTTCCTATAAGAATACGCGCGAGCAAGAAGCACCTCCATACCCAGTTCGCAGCCATAACGCACATAATCCTCAAAACCGTCACTACGGTTATGCCCGAAACGATGGTCGTACCCCACTACCAAAGCTTGTATCTGATAGCGCTCCTTCAGTATGGACATAAATTCCCGTGCCGAAAGCCGGGCTATTTCAGGAGTAAAATCAAACATCATGCAATAATCCACCCCAGTCTTGGCAAGCAGGGAAACTTTCTCATCACAAGTGGTCAATAACTTCGGATGATAATCGGCCTGCATCACTTTACGCGGATGCACCGGGAAAGTCACGACCGATGAAGCAAGCCCACGCCCGGCAGCTACCGCACGCACTTGTTCTATCAAGTAGCGGTGCCCCCGATGTACTCCGTCAAAGAAACCGATAGTGGCTACGTTCGGACGAATGTCAAAGCCCGGAGTCTCACAAACCAACTGCATGTCTCCAGTCCTCATGTGCCTTTGGCGTATAGGTAGAAATACCCAACGCCTCCGCTGTCCGGCAATTGGCCTCAGAATCGTCAATGAAAAGAGTCTCGCTGGGAAGAATGCCAGTCCCATCCAGTACTTTCTGGAATATATCGGCATCCGGTTTTGCCATCTTCATCTCATAAGAGAGATAGATATGCTCAAAAAAGTCCTCCGCACAGAAAGCCTTGTAGCGAAACGCGTGCAGGCACGACCATTGCCAATGGATTTCATTGGTGTTGCTCAGCAAATAGACAACATATTTTTTGCGCAGTTCCAACAGTAAATCCAATTTAAAGGTAGGAATACCCACCAAGAAACTGTTCCAAGCGTCATCTATCCGGGTATCAGTCACCGGTTTCCCAATCTTTCCACGAATCACTTCCCGGAACTCCGCACTGGTAATCAATCCTTTTTCATATTTCTGGAAGAAATCCTGTTGGTGGTAGAGGTCTAACATGACTTCCACATCCGGCAATCCCAGCTTTCTGAAATTCTCTAAACAGAGCTGGCGGTCCAAATCAATCAGGACTCCGCCAAAATCAATAATGAGGTTCTTGATTCCTTTTCTTTTCATCACCTATTTCTGTGTTAAACGTCGGACAAAACGAACAAGTTCACCTATCCACAAGACAAATGAGGTAGAAACGGCAATCGCCATCCAAGTCATAAAATCGAGCGGCACTGTGCGGAACACAGCTCCACCAAACTGTACAATCAGTATCTGTCCACCCAAAATGGCGAGTATAATCAGTTCCATGCCGTAAGATTTGGAAATGCCCTTGAACGCCGAGTCCGAAGTGCCGAACACACGTGCATTGAACAAATTCCAGAACTGAAGCATAACAAAGAACGTGAAAAACACGGTCAGCCGATAGGTAGTCATACCCCCTTCCTCATTGTTAAACCAAAAGAGCATTCCCATAAGCAATACCAGGAAGGCAAAGCCCATTCCCAGAATGTAATACCTCATGGACTTGGTTATAATGAAATCCGTACTCTTACGTGGCTTTTCCTTCATCACGCTCTCACTGGGCGGAATGGACGCCAGAGCCAAGGCCGCAAACGTATCCATAATCAGGTTTACCCACAACATCTGCGTGACAGTCAAAGGAAGCGTCGTACCCACCAATGAGCCTAGAAGAACGATAAACAAAGCCACAAAATTGATAGTCAGCTGAAAAACAATGAAACGCTGTATATTTTTATATAAAGAACGTCCCCACATCACAGCCGTACCTATACTGTTGAAGGAGTCATCCAGCAGCGTGATGTCGCTGGCCTCCTTGGCAACGGAAGTTCCGGTACCCATCGAAAGACCCACTTGCGCATGGTTCAGCGCAGGAGCATCATTCGTACCGTCACCCGTCACAGCCACTACCGCACCTTTCTGCTGCAACAGTTGTACCAGACGCTGCTTGTCTGTGGGGCGTGCACGCGACATTATCTTCAAATCCATCACACGGTCCAATGCCTCCTCATCCGTCAATTCGGCAAATGCAGCTCCCGTAATGCGATTCTTTTCCGTATCCTCCGGTTTCCACAGACCAATCTGACGTGCTATCTCGGTAGCCGTGCCCGGTGTATCTCCCGTCACAATCTTCACTCCGATACCCGCCGACTGGCATTTGGCAACGGCCGCAGGCACATCCGGACGGATAGGATCACTGATGGCAACCACACCGAGGAACGACAAGTCATTTTCAGCAACCAATGACACACAATCAGACGCTTCCGCATCATCCACAATCTTGAATGCAAAGCCAAGTGTACGCATAGCCATATTCTGGTAGTTGAGCAACTGAGCCTCCACTGTAGAACGGTATTCCACCGCATCCACACGCTTGCCGTCCAACATGACATCCTTGCATTTACCCAAAACAATCTCGGGAGCTCCCTTCACATACAGCACCTTCTTCCCAATCAGGGGGGATTGCACCAGGGTAGCCATGAATTTCCTTTCCGTAGAGAAAGTCAGCTGGTCGATAACCGTAGCTTTCTCACGCAGCGCCAGATAGTCGCATCCTTGGCTGTTCAGCCAAAGCAGCAGTGCCACCTCCGTGGGGTTACCCACCCCTTTCGGCTTCTCGCCAGTCACTTCTTCTTCCAGAAAAGCAGTGGAGTTAGCACTGATACCTTCCATTACCAGCTTGCTGAGGTCATCATTCCCCAGCTGCCCGTTATTCTTCAAACCATAGAAATTGGGTTCATGCACCTGCATCAGATTCTGGGTCAATGTACCGGTCTTGTCGGTACAAATCACTGTAATGGCTCCCATCGTCTCGCATGCATGCATCTTGCGCACCAGGTTGTTGGTGGAGAGCATGCGGCGCATATTCAACGCCAGACTGAGTGTCACGCTCATCGGCAAGCCTTCGGGCACAGCCACCACAATCAGGGTAACTGCCATCATAAAGTATTGCAAAGTAGCCTGCAAGGCCGGCAGCCAATCACGGAAAGTATAGAATGAAGAAAAGTCATAGACCAGTAACACATCTTTTACAAAGGAAATGAGAAAAGCCAGACCAGCCACGGAAAAACCTATCTTTCCAATCAAGTTAGCCAATTTGGACAACTGGATATTCAACGGAGTAGGCTCCGTATTCTGTTCGGTACTTTGACGTGCCACTTTACCGATTTCCGTAGCATCACCCACAGCCTCCACACGCATGGTGCCATGTCCGTCCACCACCGTTGTACCGCGCAAAATGCGATTGGAAGCATACGTAGCCTCTTCGTCAAAGTCTGCTTCTACGGTAGTTTTCGTCACTACCGGTTCACCGGTCAGATTCGATTCATTCACTTGCAGGGAAATAGCTTCCAGCAATTCACCGTCTGCCGGAACCTCTTCACCGGTTTCCAGCACCACTATATCACCCACCACTACATCTTTACGGGGAATCTCCTGCACATGTCCGTTACGAATTACTTTCACCAAAGTTTCTTCGTTCACTGCGTTCAGCAAATCAAACTTCTTTCCGGCATCATACTCAAAGAAGAAACCGATACTGGTAGCCAGCAGAATGGCCACTATAATGCCGATAGTCTCGGCATATTCATTCTCTACAATGGAAATAATCAAAGAAAACAGAGCGGCAACCAGCAATACCCTTACTACGGGGTCCTCAAACTTCTCCAGATACAATTTCCATAAGGAAGGCCGTTTAGGAGGCGTCAATAAATTTACTCCATGTTCGTCGCGGCTCTTCCGCACTTGTTCGTCGGTCAGTCCGACATGATAATAATCATCCTTTATTGCAGTCATGCAAGTCTTTTCAGGTTTTAATTTCAAAACGCAAAAGTACAACAATAATCCGGGAAAACAATACCGAGATAATTCTTTCAGAACAGAATCACATGGCCCTTTCATTTTATTGCTCAACAACAAAACAAATAAACCGCGGGAATGTTATTATAAAAGAATCAATAAAAAAGGAAAGTTATGGAAAAGTACATTTGCACCGTATGCGATTACGTCTATGATCCCGAACTGGGAGATCCTGAAAATGGAATAGAACCGGGAACATCTTTCGAAGACCTTCCCGAAGATTGGGTCTGCCCTCTGTGTGGAGTAGGTAAAGAAGAATTTGAGAAAGCGTCCTAAGACGCTTTCTTTTCTTTTATATCGCTGCTGGCTTCCACTACATTCACCACATAGTCGCCCAGCTTTTCACATTCCGCAATGATGTCCATATAATAGACGCCCATCTGATAATCATATTCCTTGTTGTTCACATCCAGAATATTCTGGTTCTTCAACTGGTTGCGGTAATTATTGATTTCGTTTTCTACGTTGAAGGATTTATTCACATCAACAATTTGGTTCTCGGAACGTTCCACAACCTTAATCATCTGCGACAAGGCGTCATCCGTCAGTTTCATCATGAAGTGGACATGGCCGTATTGTTTCTCCGTAAAGTCCTTATTGGTCTGCCGCTTCCGGCTGATGGTACGGGCAAGGTTGTAACAACTGTCGCCGATGCTCTCTATCTCAGTCACCTCGCGCAGCATGGCACGTATCTGCAACTTACTTTCCGAACTCAAGCGTCCTTCCGACACTTGATTCAGGTAGTTGGCTATTTCCAGTTCCATGCTGTCACTGATATTCTCATATTTCTCGATGCGGCTGAACAGTTTGTTGAAGTCATCGTCCTTCTCCGTGTGCAACAAGTCCTTCACCATTCCGAACATGCGGTGTGTACGTTCGGCAAACAAATGGATTTCCTTTCGCGCTTCCAGAATAGAAAGTTCGGCAGTAGAAAGCAACCCTCGGGAGATGAAGCGCAAACGATATTCCTCGTCCGAATCTTTCAGCGGCAACAGCATGCAGACAATCCGCTCGATGGCCTTCACAAACCAGATGAGCAACAACACATTGAACACATTGAACGCCGTATGGAAAGCAGACAGTTCAAAAGCCACACGGGTAGCAGGGTCTGTCTGGTGCATCACATCCGCCACAAACCACGAAACGCAACGGGTGAAGGGGTGGAAAACGACGAGCACCATAATGACACCAAACACATTGAACAGCAAATGGGCCAATGCTGCCCGCCTCGCCTGCGTATTACCGGTCAATGCCGCCAGATTGGCGGTAATCGTCGTACCGATGTTCTGCCCCATGGCAAGTGCCGCACCCAGCTCAAAGCTAATCCATCCGTTAGCACACATGATAAGGGTAATGGCCATGGTGGCTGCCGAAGCCTGTACAATCATTGTGATGACCGCCCCCACCAGCACAAATATCAATATGGAAAGAAAACCAAGGTCAGTCCACTCCTGCACAAAAGCCAACATCTCCGGATTCTTGCCCAAATCCGGAGAATAGACCTGCAAGTAAGAAAGTCCCATAAAAAGGAATGAAAAACCAAAGATGAATTCACCGATGGACTTCCGGGTACTCTTCTGAGAAAAGAGAAGCGGGATACCTATCGCCAACAGCGGAAGAGCAAAAGCAGCGATATCGACTTTAAACCCGAAAACCGAAATAAGCCATGCAGTGACCGTAGTACCCACGTTAGCTCCCATAATCACACCGATGGACTGGGAGAGAGTAAGCAAACCTGCATTAACGAAACTCACCACCATGACCGTGGTTGCCGAAGAGGATTGGATGAGCGCGGTAATCAAAATACCAGTCAGCACGCCGGTCACCCTATTGGTTGTCATTGCGGTCAGAATCGTCCGCAATCTGTCACCGGCAAATTTTTGCAGCCCCTCACTCATGATTTTCATTCCGTAGAGAAACAATGCCAATGAGCCGAGTAGCTTTAAAAAATCATAAAAAGAATATTCCATCTTTAATTATTTAAGGTGTTTCATTCTTTCATGTGTTATAATGTCCTATATTTAACGTATTAATTCACAAAAACAGAACAATATGGAACACATGTTACAAATTTGTTGCAAAAATAACAATATTTCCCAGAAGTTCCCTATCGGGAGCTCACTTTTGGACATTTATTCCGGTTTTAATCTTGATTTTCCCTATCAGGTGGTCAGTGCAAAAGTCAACAACCGTTCCGAAGGACTGAGCTTCCGGGTATACAACAATAAGGACGTAGAGTTTCTCGACATACGCGATTCCTCAGGCATGCGCACATACGTCCGTTCCCTCTGCTTCATTCTTTATAAAGCAGTCAGCGAACTGTTCCCGGAAGGGAAACTGTTTGTCGAGCATCCGGTATCCAAAGGATATTTCTGCAACTTGCGCATCAGCCGTCCTATCGAGTTGGAAGATGTTACAGCAATCAAGAAACGGATGCAGGAAATCATCGCCGAGGACATCCCCTACCACCGTATCGAATGCCACACCGCTGAAGCTGTGCGCATCTTCAGCGAACGGGGCATGGACGACAAGGTGAAACTGCTGGAAACCTCCGGCTCCCTCTACACCTACTATTACACACTGGGCGATACCATAGACTACTATTACGGCAACCTGCTGCCAAGTACCGGATATGTCTGGCTGTTTGACATCGTGAAATATTACGACGGCCTGCTGCTGCGCATCCCCGACAAGGCAAATCCAAACGTTCTGGAAGAGGTGGTGAAGCAAGAGAAAATGCTCGACGTGTTCAAGGAACATCTGCACTGGAACTACATCATGGGACTGAGCAACGTAGGCGATTTCAACATGGCTTGCGAAGAAGGTCATGCCACCGACCTCATTAATGTGGCCGAAGCCCTGCAAGAAAAGAAGATAGCCCAAATAGCCGATGATATTTACCACCGCAGCGAAAACGGGAACCGCGTGAAACTCGTGCTCATATCCGGTCCCTCATCCTCCGGAAAGACCACCTTCAGCAAGCGCCTCAGCGTACAGTTGATGACCAATGGCCTGCGTCCCTATCCCATCTCGCTGGACAACTACTTCGTAGACCGAGAAAACACCCCCCGCGACGCAAACGGCAATTACGACTACGAATCACTCCACGCCCTCGACCTCGAGCTCTTCAACACCCAGCTACAGGCACTGCTCCGCGGCGAGGAAGTAGAACTGCCCCGTTTCAATTTCACTCTTGGGAAGAAAGAGTATAAAGGAGACAAGCTGCGCATCGACGAACATACCATCCTCATTCTGGAAGGCATCCATGCCCTGAATCCCGAACTAACCCCACAGATTCCCACCGCCAGCAAATACAAAATTTATGTATCTGCTCTGACCACTATCTCGCTGGACGACCACAACTGGATTCCAACTACGGACAACCGTCTGCTACGCCGCATCATCCGCGACTTCAATTACCGCGGCTATTCGGCACAAGAAACCATCTCACGCTGGCCCAGTGTACGTGCCGGCGAAGACAAATGGATATTTCCCTATCAAGAAAACGCCGATGTCATGTTCAACTCTGCCCTATTGTTCGAATTTGCCGTGCTCCGTTGCCATGCCGAACCTATTCTGAGCAGCGTTCCCCGCAACTGTCCGGAATATGCAGAAGCGTACCGGTTACTGAAATTCATCAAATACTTCACTCCCGTACAGGACAAAGAAATTCCACCTACATCCTTATTGAGAGAATTTTTAGGAGGCAGCAGTTTTAAATACTGAGTTTTTATCCTACCTTTGTAGGCCAATAAAAACAAACTTACACATGAAAAAAATAATTTCGATATGTCTGCTGGTTGCCTTATGTATTTGCAGCCAGACTCATGCACAGAGCCGTGCAGACGAACTCATGAAGCAAGCGCAAGAAAGCTTGGAAAAAAAAGAGTATATCAGGGCGCGCTATCTTTTCCTGCAAGCCTACAACTCTTTTTCCACCCACGACAAGTACGAAAAAGCCGTGGAATGCGGCATCAATGCCAGTGCCCTCTATCATCGGGAAAATTATTATAAAGAGGCTTTCGAATTGTTGCGCGGTGCCGAGCAAATGGTGAACAACGGTGAACAGAAGAGCGAAAAGACCATGCCCGACCTACACTTCCGCATCAGCAAAGAACGCCTGCAGATGTACATCAACCTGAAGAACCCGGCACGTGCCAAAGAGCAACTGGCCCGACTGGAGGAAACCGCCAAGGCTTCGCGCAACGATTCCCTGAACAACGACCTGCTTTATACGCAGGCCAATTATTATTACACCTTCGGCATGAATGCGCAAGGCGATGCCGCCATCAACCGGTTGATAGGGCAATACAAGGAACTGAAAAGCTATGACAAAGTGAACGAGTGCTACAAGACGCTCATCGGCATAGCCCGAAAGGCCAATAACGCCGGACTGGTGGCACGCACCTACGACAAGTACATCCTATGGACTGACTCCGTAAAGGCACTTACGGCACAAGACGAACTGAACGTCCTGAAGCGGAAGTATGACGAAAGCCTGGTCACCATTCAGGAGAAAGACGACTCTCTGAGCGCCAAGCAATACATCATCATCGGTCTCTGCGTATTGGCTGCCATCCTTGCCGCAGTCCTGATATTCGGCACCATCGTATTGTTGCGCTTCATCGTCCTTACCCGCAAGCAGAAGAAAACCATCAGCATCGCCAACGAGCACAACGAACTGAAAACAAAATTCATTCAGAACATTTCCGCCCAGATGGAGCCGACACTGGATACACTCGACGCTTCGCTGCCCGGAGTAAAAGCCCTGCATACATTCTCCAACCACATTCAGGAACTGTCCGAACTGGAAAGCACCTTGTCCGAACCTTACGAAATGCAGGAAAAGAACATTTCCACCTTCTGCGAGAGCATCATGGACAAAATCAAGGGAAAGACACAGGAAGACGTCACCCTTGCCGTCAATGCTCCCAAGCTGAATGTTAAAATCAATCCCGAACAATTGGAACGTATCTTGCTCCACCTGTTGGAGAACGCTGCCCAATATACTCCCGCCGGTGGTAAGATATGGCTGGACTTCAAAAAACGCGGTGCGCGCACCCACCAGTTCATCGTCAGTGATACCGGTTGCGGCATTCCCGAAGAGCAATGCGAAAACATCTTCAAGCCCTTCACCGAAGTAAAGGACCTGACGCAAGGCGACGGCCTGGGACTGCCCATCTGCTCACTGATAGCCACCAAGATGAACGGCAGCCTGACACTGGACAGCGGATACAGCAAGGGAGCACGGTTTATACTGGAGCTACACGCATAAAACATCATTCTACTATCCATCGGCATTGCAGCCGAGGTTGTGTCAAAATGCTGGCACAACCTTTTTTTATGCGCAAAGCCCGGACTTTCCCAAGCCCAGGCTTTGTTAT
>NZ_JAMZEE010000049.1:0-29670 GCF_024704895.1 Bacteroides muris (ex Fokt et al. 2023)
TTTGCCATAGGTTTCTTTCGGAGCTTGGGTCTTGGAAAAGAAAAAAGAAAAAAAACTTCCGGAAAAATTTGGAAGTTGTGCTTTAAGAATCTCCGCTTAAGTTCTCATTCTTTTGTTATCGTAACAGAACAAAGTTGGTGTAAAATGAGTTTTTTTTGGAAAAACGGACACTTTTCTTCCTTTCTTTCTATTCAATATCAAATTGATTTTTGTAATTTTGGCGTGAATCTAATAGAAAGGGAAAAAATCACGCAATTAATATTGTAATATAAATCATATAATAACTCCTGCAAATATGGAAAACAAGATTCAAGAGCTGACTGATAAGATTTACCGTGAAGGCGTAGAGAAAGGAAACGAAGAGGCACAGAAACTTATCGCAAAAGCTCAGGAAGAGGCTAAGAGAATTATAGAGGATGCTCGCAAGGAGGCGGATTCTATCGTGGCTACCGCTCATAGGTCTGCCGATGAACTGGCAGAGAATACAAAATCGGAATTGAAGTTGTTTGCCGGTCAGGCTGTGAACGCTCTGAAGTCTGAAATCGCTACTTTGGTGACGGACAACATTGTGAATGCCGATGTAGAGGCATTTGCTGCAAACAAGGATTATCTTAATGCTTTCATTGTTGCATTGGCGTCCAAATGGAGTGTGAACGAACCAATCGTTATCTCCACTGCCGATGCGGAAGGCTTGACGAAATATTTCTCTGCGAAGGCTAGGAATCTGCTGGACAAGGGTGTGAAGATTGAGCAAGTGAATGGTATCAAGACTTTGTTCTCCGTGTCGCCTGCCGATGGTTCGTACAAGGTGAACTTCGGCGAAGAAGAATTTATGAATTATTTCAAGGAATTCCTGCGTCCGCAATTAGTGGAAATGCTGTTCTAAAAACTCCCATAGGATTATGAGTAAATACTATTACTTGGTAGCCGGTTTGCCTGAACTTACTCTGGAAGACAGTAAACTGAGCTATACAGTAGCCGATTTCAAGACGGAACTATATCCTGCCTTGTCGGAAGATGATAAAAAGTTGGTGGATTTGTTTTATCTGAAATTCGACAATGCGAATGTCTTGAAGCTATTGAAGGATAAGGATGCTGCCATCGACCCGCGCGGAAACTATTCGTCAGAGGAACTGGCGGAATATATCTCACAGCTGAAAGATGGCGATGAAGTCTCTGACAGTGTATTTCCATCTTATCTCTCCACGTTCATTTCCGAATACTTCAGCCTGCCTGCCGAGGAAGGTTTCTTGCATGAAGACCGTCTGGCAGCGCTCTATTATGCCTATGTCATGGAATGCGGGAATCAGTTTGTGTCTTCCTGGTTTGGTTTCAATCTCACTATCAATAATATATTGGTGGCACTCACAGCACGTAAGTTCAAGTTGGACATTGCTCCACTGATTGTGGGCGATACAGAAGTGTGCGAGGCTCTGCGTACTTCCAATGCCCGTGACTTCGGTCTGGGTACTGAAGTGGATTATCTGGAGCAGCTGGTGAAAATCAGTGAGACGGAGGAACTGGTGGACCGGGAAAGGAAGCTGGACCAGCTTCGCTGGAACTGGATGGAGGAGGCCACATTCTTCGATTACTTTACCGTGGAGCGTCTGTTTGTCTTCCTGCTGCAGCTGGAGATGATAGAACGGTGGATTACGTTGGATAAAGAGAAGGGTAACCAACTGTTCCGCAGCATTATCGCTGCCTTGAAAGACGAGGTGCAGATACCCGCAGAATTCAGATAAAATAAACAACTAAAAATATATGGCAACAAAAGGAACTGTTAGTGGCGTAATAGCCAATATGGTGACCCTCGTCGTTGATGGACCGGTAGCACAGAATGAGATTTGTTATATCTCGACCGGAGGAGACAAGTTGATGGCGGAGGTGATTAAGGTGGTAGGTACTCAGGTCTACGTGCAGGTATTTGAGAGTACCCGCGGACTGAAAGTGGGGGCCGAAGCCGAGTTTACCGGACATATGCTCGAAGTGACGCTGGGGCCCGGTATGCTTTCGAAGAACTACGACGGTCTGCAAAACGACCTCGATAAGATGGATGGCGTTTTCCTGAAACGCGGGCAGTATACCTATCCGCTGGATAAAGGAAGCAAATGGCACTTTGTGCCTCTGGCAAAGGTGGGCGACCAAGTGGAAGCCGCTGTCTGGCTGGGACAAGTGGACGAGAACTTCCAGCCTCTGAAAATCATGGTGCCTTTCGAACAGAAAGGTGTGTGCACTGTGAAATCCATCGCAAAGGAAGGTGATTACAGCATTGAGGATACCATTGCAGTGCTGACGGATGGCGAAGGCAATGACATTCGGGTGAACATGATACAAAAATGGCCTGTGAAACGCGCCATGACCAATTATAAGGAAAAGCCGCGTCCTTTCAAACTGCTGGAAACCGGTGTGCGCGTAATCGACACAGTGAATCCGATTGTGGAAGGCGGTACGGGCTTTATCCCCGGTCCGTTCGGTACCGGAAAAACGGTGCTCCAGCATGCCATTTCAAAACAAGCGGAGGCAGACATCGTAATCATCGCTGCCTGTGGTGAGCGTGCCAACGAGGTTGTGGAAATCTTTACGGAATTCCCCGAACTGGTTGACCCGCATACGGGACGGAAGCTGATGGAACGTACGATTATCATTGCCAATACTTCGAACATGCCGGTGGCTGCCCGTGAGGCATCTGTCTACACGGCTATGACGATTGCGGAATACTACCGGAGCATGGGATTGAAGGTACTGCTGATGGCGGACTCTACCTCACGTTGGGCGCAGGCATTGCGCGAGATGTCCAACCGTATGGAGGAGTTGCCCGGTCCCGATGCCTTCCCGATGGACTTGTCCTCCATCATCTCCAACTTCTACGGCCGTGCGGGGTATGTGAAACTGAACAACGGCGAGTCCGGTTCCATTACTTTCATCGGTACGGTATCGCCTGCCGGTGGTAACTTGAAGGAGCCGGTAACCGAGAATACGAAGAAGGTGGCGCGTTGCTTCTATGCCCTTGAGCAAGATCGCGCCGACAAGAAGCGTTATCCTGCCGTAAACCCGATTGATTCGTATTCCAAATATATAGAATACCCTGAATTTGAAGAGTATATCACCAAGCACATCAATGGTGAGTGGATTGGCAAGGTGAATGAGATCAAGACCCGTTTGCAGCGTGGTAAGGAGATTGCCGAGCAAATCAACATCTTGGGTGACGACGGTGTGCCTGTAGAATATCACGTGACTTTCTGGAAATCGGAGTTGATTGACTTCGTTATTCTGCAGCAGGATGCCTTTGACGAGATTGATGCTGTGACTCCGATGGAGCGTCAGGAGGAGATTCTGAATATGGTGATAGAAATCTGTCATACTGAATTTGAGTTCGACAACTTCAACGAAGTAATGGATTACTTCAAGAAAATGATTAACATCTGTAAGCAGATGAACTACTCGAAGTTTAAGTCGGAAGAATACGGCAAGTTCCATAAGCAGTTGCAGGAACTGGTTGAGGAACGTAAAGCCTAAGGACGTGCTATCTTGACTGTTCACAATTTGCCATTTGCCTTGCGGATACAGGTGAACGGAGGTTGTAGAATAGGAAAATAGGATGGCGGAGATTTGAATAGTAAATAGTAAATTGCTAAATTGTAAATAAATAGATGGCAACAAAAGCATTTCAAAAAATATATACCAAGATTACTCAGATTACGAAAGCTACGTGTTCGCTGAAGGCAACCGGGGTGGGGTATGACGAGTTGGCAACCGTAAACGGCAAGCTGGCCCAGGTGGTGAAGATTGCTGGTGACGAAGTGACTTTGCAGGTATTTGAGGGGACGGAAGGTATCCCCACCGATGCAGAGGTAGTATTCTTGGGCAAGGCTCCTACGATTAAAGTGAGCGAGCAGCTTGCAGGACGCTTCTTCAACGCCTTTGGCGATCCCATCGACGGTGGTCCGGCGATTGAAGGCGAGGAGGTGGAAATTGGCGGTCCGTCCGTGAATCCGGTGCGCCGTAAACAACCCTCGGAACTGATTGCGACCGGTATTGCAGGCATCGACCTGAACAATACACTGGTGTCCGGACAGAAGATTCCGTTCTTTGCCGACCCCGACCAGCCCTTCAACCAGGTGATGGCGAATGTGGCCCTGCGTGCGGAGACTGACAAGATTATCCTTGGCGGTATGGGTATGACGAACGATGACTACCTCTACTTCAAGAACGTATTCTCCAATGCCGGTGCACTCGACCGCATCGTCAGCTTTATGAATACTACCGAGAATCCTCCGGTAGAGCGTCTGTTGATTCCGGATATGGCACTGACGGCTGCCGAGTATTTTGCTGTGAACAACAATGAAAAGGTGTTGGTGCTGCTGACGGATATGACTTCCTATGCCGATGCACTCGCCATTGTGTCCAACCGTATGGACCAGATTCCTTCGAAGGACTCCATGCCAGGTTCCCTTTACTCGGATTTGGCGAAGATATACGAAAAGGCGGTGCAGTTCCCAAGCGGTGGTTCCATCACGATTATTGCGGTGACGACGTTGTCCGGTGGCGACATTACGCATGCCGTGCCCGACAATACGGGTTATATCACGGAAGGCCAGTTGTTCCTTCGTCGTGACAGCGACATCGGTAAGGTTATCGTTGACCCGTTCCGTTCCTTGTCCCGTCTGAAGCAGCTTGTTACGGGTAAAAAGACGCGCAAGGACCATCCGCAGGTGATGAATGCCGCCGTACGTCTGTATGCCGACGCCGCCAACGCCAAGACCAAGCTTGAAAACGGTTTTGACCTGACGAACTACGACGAACGTACCCTTGCCTTTGCCAAGGACTACTCCAACCAGTTGCTGGCCATCGACGTCAACCTCGATACCACAGAAATGCTCGATGTGGCATGGAGGCTGTTCGGCAAGTATTTCCGTCCGGAAGAAGTCAACATCAAGAAAGAGCTTGTAGACGAATTCTGGCCGAAAGCAAACTAAATAAATGTACGATTGGACGATTTGCGATTTACGATTGATATTACTGAAATTGCAAATCTGTAAATTAATAAGTTGAGTAACTTCAATCGTCTAATCGTAAATCGTTAAATCGTAAATAAAATGGCTATAAAGTTTCAATATAACAAGACCTCGCTTCAGCAACTCGAGAAGCAACTGAAGGTGCGCGTGCGTACACTCCCCATTATCAAGAATAAGGAGAGCGCCCTGCGTATGGAAGTGAAGCGCTGCAAGGGCGACGCTGCCGCGTTGGACGCGAGGTTGGAAAAGGAAATCCAAGCTTACGAAGCCATGTTCGCCCTTTGGAATGAGTTCGACGCTTCATTGATAAAGGTCAGCGATGTTCATCTCGGTGTGAAGAAGATTGCCGGTGTACGGGTGCCGTTGCTCGAGAATGTGGATTTCGAGATACGCCCCTACAGCTTGTTCAATGCGCCCAAATGGTATGCAGACGGGCTGAACTTGCTTAAGTCGCTGGCACATACCGCCATCGAGCGTGAATTCATTGTTGCCAAGTTGAACTTGTTGGAACATGCGCGTAAGAAGACCACCCAGAAGGTGAATCTTTTTGAGAAAGTACAGATTCCGGGCTATCAAGATGCTCTGCGCAAAATCAAGCGGTTTATGGAAGACGAGGAGAACCTCTCCAAGTCATCGCAGAAAATCATGAAGTCCCATCAGGAGAAAAGGAAGGAGGCAGAGGCATGATTACAAAAATGAAGAAGCTCACGTTCCTTGTGTATCATAAGGAGTACGAAGCGTTTCTGGCACAAATCCGGGAGTTGGGCGTGGTGCACGTTGTGGAAAGGCAGTGCGGCGAGATGGACGACACCTTGCAGCAATTCGTGCAGAAGCGTACGCTCTACAAGAATATGCTTCAGAGCATGTATGCCTTGGCGGACAAACGGCCGGAAGAGAAGGTGCATAAAGGGTTGTCGGCCGATGCTTTGGTGAAATCCTACGAGGATTTGCAGGCACGGATACAAGACCTGAACCAGCAGATTCCCGCCATCGACAAGGATGTGGCACAGATGGAGGCTTGGGGTGATTTCGATTGGAAATCCATCCGCCGGCTGGAAGATGCCGGCTGGTTCGTGCGGTTTTACACCTGCCCGGAGAAAGACTATAACGAAGCGTGGGCAGAGGAATGCAATGCCATCGTGGTGAAAGAGAGCGGCGGACATCTTTATTTTGTGACCGTCACTCCCCAACCGGCAGAACTGGATGTGGAACCGCTCCGCCTGCCCTCACTCAGTCTCTCCGAGCTGAAACGGAAGAAGGCCGATACGGAAGAAGCCCTTGTGCAGGCACATGCCGGGCTGAAAGAATTCTGCAAGGCGAATTACTGTACGTTGGAGAAGTACAACCTCCGGCTCCAGGAAGAAATAGACCTGCTGAAAGTCAAGCTGAACAGCGAGCATATGGCAGAAGGTGCCGTAGTGCTGATGGAAGGCTGGATTCCTGAAGACTGCGAGGCAGATGTGAGGAAACTTCTCGATGAAAGCGGCGCTTATTATGAGATAAGGGCTGCCAGGCGCGAGGACAATGCTCCCGTCAAGCTGAAGAACAACGCCTACACCCGCATGTACGAAGTGCTTACCAAAATGTACGGCATGCCCGACTATGCAGAGTTCGACCCGACACCGATACTTGCACCATTCTTCTCGCTCTTCTTTGCATTCTGTATGGGAGACGCGGGCTACGGTCTGGTACTGATTGCGCTTGGATTCATTCTGAAAAAGAAGATGTCCAAGTCCATGAAAGGTATGATGAATCTGGTGATTACGCTGGGTATCTTCACGGCTGTCATCGGTGCCATACTGGGAACTTTCTTCGGTGTAAGCCTCTTCGACCTGGAGATACCTGCCAAACTGAAGGAATTCATGATTGTGGGCAAGATAGGCGAGACTACCTATGACAAGCAAATGCTGCTGGCCCTGATTATCGGTGTGGTACATATCTGCATTGCCATGACGGTGAAGGCCGTGGGGCAGACCGTGCGCTTCGGCTTCAAGGAGTCGCTCAGTGCCTGGGGATGGCTGTTGCTGGTAGTGGGATTCGTTTGTACCGGCGGACTTTCCTTCTTCAAGATTATCTCAGAAGATGTATCCACATGGGCGTTTATCGTGATTGGCGGTGTATCCGCCATCGGCATCTACCTGCTGAACAATATCCATCGGAATGTATTTGTCAACATCGGTGCCGGAGTATGGGATACCTATAACATGGCTACCGGACTGATGGGCGATATACTTTCCTACATCCGTCTCTATGCCCTCGGTCTGGCAGGCGGTATGCTCGGTGGGGTGTTCAATCAGCTTGCCTTCATGGTGAACGATGCGGCAGGTCCGGCTCTGGGATGGCTGTTCTGCGGTCTGATACTGATATTCGGGCATACGCTGAACATTGCCATGTCCTGTCTGAGTGCTTTTGTGCATCCGCTCCGTCTGACATTTGTGGAATACTTCAAGAATTCCGGTTACGAAGGTAAGGGCGAAGCCTATAAACCTTTTACAGTAGTAAAGAAATAAACAAATTGAAAAACAAATAAAAATAGAAACATTATGAATGAAATTTTAGGTTATCTCGGTCTGGGCCTGATGTTGGCCCTTGCAGGAATTGGCAGTTGCTTCGGTACAACAATCGCCGGTAGTGCGGCAGAGGGTGCGTTGAAGAAAGACCCTTCCAAATCAGCAGGTTATATGATTTTGTCGGCCCTTCCGGCTACGCAGGGACTTTACGGTTTCGTGGCTTTCCTGATGTCTATGGGCAGGGATTTTGCTACGGACGGCCCTTTGATGCTGGGTATCGGACTAGGTGTCGGACTGGTATGTCTGTTCTCTGCCATCCGTCAGGGACAGATTTGTGCAAACGGTATCGTAGGTCTCTCTCAGGGACACGACGTGCAGACCAATACAATGATTTACGCCGCACTTCCTGAATTCTATGCCATTTTGGCGCTGGTGGCTGCATTGATGGTATAATCCGGATCAATTAAGAAAATAAGCCCCAGGAATTTACAATTGAAGTTCCTGGGGCTTTTTGTTTCAATTGCTGTAGGCTTCAACTGAAAACTCCAGGGATTCTTTTTTGAACCTCCGGGAATTTTAGGCGAGAAATGCATGGATGGGCGATTCCATGGGGCTTTGTGGCTAAACTATGATATTCCGCAAACGATTGTTTATGCATATTTGATTAGTTTTTTCGATTAAAAGGCTATTTTTCAAAGAATAATACGTACTTTTGCAGCCGTAATTAAGATAAAGAGATTATAACATAATATGACTAAAGAACTACTTACCCCCGATTACATCTTCGAAGCGAGTTGGGAAGTGTGTAATAAAGTAGGCGGTATCTATACGGTTTTGTCTACAAGGGCAAATACTTTACAGACTAAATTTCGCGATAGATTATTCTTTATAGGGCCGGATTTCTGGCAGGGAAAAGAGAACCCTTTGTTCATTGAGTCTGATAACCTTTGTGCAGCGTGGAAAAAACATGCTGCGTTGAAAGACAATCTCTGTGTCCGCGTAGGACGCTGGAACATTCCGGGAGAACCTATTGTTATATTGGTTGATTTCCAACCGTTCTTTGCAGAAAAGAATGAGATCTATGCAGAGATGTGGAACCGCTATCAAGTGGACTCACTGCATGGATATGGCGATTATGATGAAGCATCCATGTTTGCTTTCGCCACCGGAAAGGTGATAGAGAGTTTCTATCGCTATAATCTGACGGAAACGGACAAGGTGGTGTTTCAGGCACACGAGTGGATGACCGGTATGGCCGCCCTCTATCTTCAGTCTGCCGTTCCCGAGATAGGGACTGTCTTCACAACCCATGCCACCTCCATCGGTCGTTCCATAGCGGGCAACAACAAGCCGCTCTACGATTATCTCTTCGCCTACAACGGCGACCAGATGGCGGAGGAATTGAACATGCAGTCCAAGCATTCCATTGAAAAGCAGACGGCCCATTATGTAGACTGCTTCACCACCGTGAGCGAGATTACAAACAACGAATGCAAGGAATTGCTTGACAAGCCTGCGGATGTGGTGCTGATGAACGGTTTTGAAGATGATTTTGTACCGAAAGGTGCCACCTTTACCGGCAAGCGCAAGCGTGCCCGCTCCACCATGCTGCGTGTGGCAAACTGCCTGCTGGGTGAGGACTTGGGTGATGACACGCTGATTATCGGTACCAGCGGACGCTATGAGTTCAAGAACAAGGGTATCGATGTGTTCCTGGAATCATTGAACAGGCTGAACCGCGATAAGGATTTGAAGAAGAAAGTATTGGCGTTTGTCAACGTGCCCGGCTGGGTGGGAGACCCCCGCGAGGACTTGCAGAAGCGCCTGAAGAGCAAAAATAAGTTCACCGAACCGTTGCAGTGCCCTTTCATCACCCACTGGCTGCACAATATGACGCATGACCAGGTGCTGGATATGCTGAAATACCTCGGCATGGGAAATCGCCCCGAAGATAAAGTTAAAGTGATTTTTGTACCTTGCTATCAAGATGGCCACGACGGCATCCTCAACAAGCATTATTATGACCTAATTTTAGGCGAAGACCTCAGTGTCTATCCGTCCTATTACGAACCGTGGGGATATACCCCGCTGGAGAGCGTGGCTTTCCGCGTGCCTACCATCACCACCAATCTTGCCGGTTTCGGACTTTGGGTGAACAGCTTGAAAAACCAGCATGGCATTGACGACGGAGTGGAGGTGCTGCACCGTTCGGATTACAATTATTCCGAAGTGGCAGACGGCATAAAGGACACCGTAGCCTTGTTCTCGACCAAGACGGAAGCCGAAATCAAGGAAATCCGCAAACGTGCAGGCCAGGTGGCAGAGCAGGCTTTGTGGAAGCATTTTATAAAGTATTATTATGAGGCTTACGACATTGCGCTGCGCAACGCCATGAAGCGTCAATTAAGATAAAGGAATTATTAATCAATTAGTTATCATACAATGAAGATTAAAGTTAGTAATGTAAACACTCCTAACTGGAAAGATGTGAATGTGAAATCGCACATTCCTGCCGAACTGGAGAAACTGTCTGAACTGGCACGTAACATCTGGTGGTCATGGAATTATGAAGCCACCGAACTTTTCAGAGACCTCGACCCTGCCCTCTGGAAAGAAGTGGGACAGAACCCCGTACTTCTGTTGGAGCGCATGAGTTATGCCAAACTGGAAGCGCTTGCCAACGATAAGGTTATTCTGCGCAGAATGGAAGACGTATATTCCAAGTTCCGTACATACATGGATGTGACACCTGACAGCAAGCGTCCGTCTGTTGCCTATTTCAGCATGGAGTATGGTTTGAACCACGTACTTAAGATATATTCCGGTGGTCTGGGCGTACTTGCCGGCGACTACCTGAAAGAGGCTTCCGACAGTAACGTTGACTTGTGTGCAGTCGGTTTCTTGTATCGCTACGGTTACTTTACCCAAACCTTGTCTATGGACGGCCAGCAGATTGCCAACTACGAGGCGCAAAACTTCGGACAACTGCCTATTGATCGTGTATTGGACGAGAAGGGCGAGCAGGTGATAGTGGACGTTCCTTACTTGGACTACTACGTACACGCATACGTGTGGAGAGTAAACGTAGGACGCATCTCCCTCTATCTGCTTGATACTGACAATGAAATGAACAGCGAGTTCGACCGCTCCATCACTCACCAGCTCTATGGCGGCGACTGGGAAAACCGTCTGAAGCAGGAAATCCTGCTCGGTATCGGTGGTATCCTGACGCTGAAGAAGCTGGGCATCAAGAAAGATGTTTATCACTGTAACGAAGGACATGCCGCTTTGATCAACGTACAGCGCATCTGCGACTACGTGGCCGAAGGTCTGACTTACGACCAGGCTATCGAGCTGGTACGTGCTTCTTCGCTCTATACTGTGCATACTCCGGTTCCTGCCGGCCACGACTACTTCGACGAAGGTCTTTTCGGCAAGTACATGGGCGGCTATCCTTCAAGAATGGGTATCAGCTGGGATGACCTGATGGACCTCGGACGCAACAATCCGGGCGACAAGGGCGAACGTTTCTGCATGTCCGTATTCGCCTGCAACACTTCCCAAGAGGTGAACGGTGTGAGCTGGCTGCACGGCAAGGTTTCCCAAGAGATGTTCTCTTCCATCTGGAAGGGCTACTTCCCCGAAGAAAGCCACGTGGGTTACGTTACCAACGGTGTGCACTTCCCCACTTGGAGCGCTACGGAATGGAAGCATCTCTATGCTGCACACTTTGACGAGAACTTCCTCTACGACCAGTCCAATCCTAAGATTTGGGAGGCTATCTATAACGTGTCCGACGAAGAAATCTGGAAGACGCGCATGGTGATGAAGAACAAGCTGATTGACTATGTTCGCAAGCAATACCGTGAAACCTGGTTGAAGAACCAAGGTGACCCTTCACGCATCGTTTCCCTGCTGGACAAAATCAATCCGAATGCCCTGCTGATAGGTTTCGGACGTCGTTTCGCTACCTACAAGCGTGCACACTTGCTGTTTACCGACCTCGACCGTCTGGCCAAGATTGTGAACAATCCCGACTATCCGGTACAGTTCCTCTTCACCGGTAAGGCTCACCCGCACGATGGTGCAGGACAGGGCTTGATTAAGAGAATCATCGAGATTTCCCGCCGTCCGGAGTTCTTGGGCAAGATTATCTTCCTGGAAAATTATGACATGCAGTTGGCACGTCGCCTCGTTTCGGGCGTGGATATCTGGCTGAACACTCCGACGCGTCCGCTCGAAGCATCCGGTACTTCCGGTGAGAAGGCGTTGATGAACGGTGTTGTTAACTTCTCCGTGCTCGACGGCTGGTGGCTCGAAGGCTATCGCGAAGGTGCAGGTTGGGCATTGACCGAAAAGCGTACCTATCAGAATCAGGAACATCAGGACCAGCTCGATGCCGCCACTATCTATAGCATCCTTGAGCAAGAAATTCTGCCGTTGTTCTATGCACGCAACAAGAAGGGATACTCTGAAGGTTGGGTGAAGACTATCAAGAACTCCATTGCACAGATCGCTCCCCACTATACAATGAAGCGCCAGTTGGACGACTACTACGACAAGTTCTACATCAAGGAAGCTAAACGTTTCAAGATGCTGGCTGCCGACGATTATGCCAAGGCCAAGGAAATAGCTGCCTGGAAGGAAGAAGTTGCCGAAAAGTGGGACAGCATTGAAGTTGTGTCTTGCGAAAAGACTGAAGACTTGGTGAAAGGCTCCATCGAAAGCGGTAAGGAGTACATCATTACTTACGTTATCGACGAGAAGGGCTTGAACGACGCCATCGGTCTGGAACTGGTGACTACTTATACGGCTCAGGATGGCAAACAGCACGTTTACTCCGTAGAACCGTTCAATGTAGTGAAGAAAGAAGGCAACCTTTATACTTTCCAAGCCAAGCACAAACTGGAAAATGCGGGTAGCTTCAAGGTTTCTTACCGTATGTTCCCGAAGAATGCAGACCTGCCTCACCGTCAGGACTTCTGCTACGTTCGCTGGTTCGTATAAGAGCATGAAAAGACAGATGATGTGTTTGCGATATGGCCAACACATTATCTGTTCAGATAAGACATATCATATGTATGATGCAGACAGACCATTCGTTTCGGGTAGACGGATGGTCTGTTTTTTGTACGTTCGGCTGGGTATTAGCGGGGGTGCAAAGCCCTAATTAGCGGGAATCATACAGCCCATAGCAAGGGTGTCTCTTTATCCTCTCATTCCGTGGATCAGCGTCATGCTGAGCAGCACCCCGACCACTATGCAGATGAGGATAAGGAGCCAGTTCATGAGTCGTGCACCCGGCCTGGTTTCCTTGTGCAAGTTCTGGTCAAAGTAGTTCTTGAAGAACAGATAGATGGCAGGCACGGTGGCGCTTGCCAGCAGCAGGTCTTCGGGAATCTTGTAGATGTAGACTTTGGAAAAGGCGATGAGCGCCCAGTGGCAAAGGAACAGAATGACGAGCAGGTTGACCCTGCGCGAGAAAGCCAGCAGCAGCCCGATGGTGAACGCAGCTACCGAGCAGGGCATCACGGTGGTGGTCATCATGGGAAATTCCATTCCGCGTGCCCACGAAAGGAGCGGATAGAGGAAAGGCATCGCATAGAGTATCCCCACCAGTACCTTGTATTTCGGATTGCGCTCGAACGGAGTGTAATCGGTAAACAAGTCCCATAGCCACAGCAGTGCAATCACTCCCCAGAAGATGGCGAGTATATGGTGGTGTCCGCGCGCTCCGCAATACATCATGTAGTACACGATGGATATCCACCCGTTCAGAAATACCATGTAGATTTTGAGGGCTCGTTTTGCCCATAAAGTCGGTTTCCAGTAGAGCCGCGTGGCGAGCAGGATGCCTGCTGCGGTGATGAGGAGCTGTGCCCACCAGGTGGCCTCGTTGTATTGTGCGATAGTATTCCAGAATATTTCCATTTGTGCCTATTAAAAAACGGTTGCAAAGGTAGAGCTTTCTATCGTAAGAATAAAATAGTTTTCTACATTTTCCTTATCTTTGTGCCTCCAGAAAAATAGGTAAAAAGATTTATGGATAAGACTTTGACTGAACAAGAGATTGCCCTGCTACGCAGAAAACTCGACTTATTGCTTCGTACCGGACAGCTGCTGGTGGAGAGTGCGGCTGATACAAACCGTGTTGTCCGTAACCTGAACCGTGTTGCCGCCTATCTGGGGCTGCCGGAAGAAAAACTTCACATCGACGTAAGTTATACCATGCTGGTAGTGAATGTGAGCGACGGCCTGCATTCGTTCTCCAAATTCCAGAAATGCGAGAAGCATGGCATCAACATGACTGCCATTTCCGAAATCAGCAAACTGTCCTGGCGGGCCATTGAGAATGACTACTCCCTCGACCGGTATGAGGAGGAACTGGAAAGAATCAAAACCAAGAAGCGGAACTATGTGCCATACGTTGTTGCCATCGGTGCCGGCTTTGCCTGCGGAGGCTTCTGCAAACTGTTCGGTGGTGACTGGATGGCGTTTCTGTTTGCCTCCATTTGCGCTTTTGCCGGTTTTCGCGTCCGCGTCCGTTGTATGGAGTTCGGCATCAATCACTATATGAGCATTGCCATTGCTGCATTGATTGCTACCTGCCTGGCCTATGTGTCTTCTTTTGCCGGACTCTCGGAAACTCCCTATCATCCGTTGTTGGCGTGTGCACTATTCATCGTTCCGGGTGTACCGTTGATAAACTTTGTGGATGATATGATTGACAATTATATTCAGGTGGGCATTGTGCGGGCTGTGAATACGGTGCTGATGGTCTGTGCAATGGCCTTCGGCATTGTGATAGCCATGCGCCTGCTGACGATG
This sequence comes from Bacteroides muris (ex Fokt et al. 2023), assembly GCF_024704895.1. NCBI lineage: Bacteria > Pseudomonadati > Bacteroidota > Bacteroidia > Bacteroidales > Bacteroidaceae > Bacteroides > Bacteroides muris (ex Fokt et al. 2023). The sequence goes on from NZ_JAMZEE010000049.1 coordinate 14,354, forward strand.
GAGGATGTCGTGATTGACAAGAAGTTCAGCGAATTGAGTATGGTGCCTCATGACAGTTATCTGGTGTATGCCATTGCGGCGGCCATATCTGCCATGGGATTTTCCATGATATTCAATATACAGCGGCGCTTGTTGTGGGTTGTTGCGGTGGGCGGTATCATTGCCGTTTGTACGCGTAATTTTGTCAATTTCGAATTGGGTTACGGACCGGTGGTAGGTTCGTTCATGGGCAGCATGGTTGTCAGCCTGATAGCCGTGAAGGCAGTGCATTGGTTTCATGTTCCCAATCATGTGCTGACGATTCCTTCCGTCATCCCGATGATTCCGGGAGTGCTGATGTATCGTGCGCTTTTCGGACTTATCAATATGCACGGCGTGGTGGGCGAGGTGACGGCGGTTGTTTCCAACGGCATCACGGCTTCACTGATTATTCTCTGTATAGCGCTGGGAGTGGCGGTGCCCAATATCTTTGCCCGCCGGTATATTGCCAAGGATAGGCGGCGTTTTCTTCAGAAGGAGCTGCAGAAGCGCAGGGAAAGAGGGAAATTTATAGAATGGTGATATAGGTGGAGGGTGTTAAAAACTCTTAACACTTCCTTTTAGGCGCGGATTACGCGGATTTCACGGATTTTGTTTATTGAATCCGCGTTATTCCGTGTAATTCGCGCCTGATATTATAACATTATGAAAGTGCTCATATATTTTTGAAAACTTTTCTTCTTTTTTAAATGCCCTTTTTCGGATTATAGTGGTAAATGACGGTTTCGCCTTTTTGCAGGGATGTTTGTACGTCAATCAGACGCTGGTTGCGGCTTCCCCGGAAATAGAGTTCCTCATCCCTCAGTTCTTTCTTGAATTTGCCGTCCACCAGTACGTCAATGTACTTCAGCAGTTGGGCTTGGCGCGGGTTGCGCAGTAGTTTTTCGAAAGTATAGCCCGTATAGCACCAGATGTTTTTCCGGCTCCGCTCCTTGATGGCATGTGCCAGTCGGGTGAATCCTTCCGGCTGGAACATCGGGTCTCCACCACTGAAGGTGACGTCTGCAAAGTTGTCGGCAAGGACTTTTTCCAGAATCTCTTCCGTACTCATCCAGTGCCCGCGGTTGATGTCCCACGACTCCGGATTGTGGCAACCGGGACAACCGTTGGGGCATCCGGCAGCATAAATGGCGGTCCGGAAGCCCGGACCGTCTACTGTGGTATCTTCTAAAATGTCGAGAATGGAAAGCACAAGTAGGGAATTAAAAATTAGAAATTAGAAATTGAACATCGTAGGAGCGAAGCTGAACATTCATGATTAAACATTAAAAATGAAGGGCCGCTTAGCACTGCGCAGCCCTTTAATTTTTCATTTTCAATTATGAACGACCCTGTCGTTCAGCTCTGCCAGCTTGGCATTGTTCCAGCGGTCGGTGGTTCCTACCAGGTAGCCGGTGATGCGTTGCAGCTTGTCGATATGCTTGCTGCCGCACTTCGGACATGCTTCCAGGTTTGGGGTGGAGTTTTCGTGGCCGCATTCCAGGCAGCGATTCCGGTTGTGGTTTACCGAACCGTAGCCGATGTTGTATCGGTCCATCATGTCCACTACACGCATGATGACTTCCGGATTGTGGGTGGCATCACCGTCTATCTCCACATAGAAGATGTGGCCGCCGCGGGTCAGCTCATGATAAGGAGCCTCCACTTCCGCTTTGTGGCGGGCGCTGCATTTGTAGTACACGGGCACGTGGTTGGAGTTGGTGTAGTAGTTGCGGTCCGTAATGCCCGGCAGCGTGCCGAATTCCTTACGGTCTATGCGGGTGAACTTGCCCGACAAGCCTTCGGCAGGAGTGGCAAGCACGCTGTAGTTATGCTGGTATTGGTCGGAGAACTGGTTGGCGCGGTCGCGCATGTAGGTCACTATTTTCAGTCCCAGCTCCTGGGCTTCATCAGATTCTCCGTGATGTTTTCCGAGTAGTGCCACAAGACATTCGGCCAACCCGATGAAGCCGATTCCCAATGTTCCCTGGTTGATGACGGAGGCAATCGTATCGTTCGGTTTCAGCTTCTCGCAGCCTATCCACAAGGCGGACATCAGTAGCGGGAACTGCTTGGCGAAGGCAGTCTTCTGGAACTCCATGCGTTCGTGCAACTGGCGTGCGGTCACCTCAAGCATGGCATCCAACTTGGCAAAGAATCGGGCGATACGCTGTTCCTTGTCTTTTATGTTCATGCACTCGATACCCAGACGGACGATATTGATGGTAGAGAAAGAGATGTTTCCACGCCCGATGGAGGTCTTCGGTCCGAAGCGGTTTTCGAATACGCGGGTGCGGCATCCCATGGTGGCAACTTCGTGCAGGTAGCGTTTCGGGTCATCGGCTTTCCACTCCTTGCTTTGATTGAAGGTGGCGTCCAGGTTCAGGAAGTTAGGGAAGAAACGTCGTGCCGTCACCTTGCAGGCCAGCTGGTAGAGGTCGTAGTTGCGGTCTTCCGGCAGATAGCTCACGCCCCGTTTCTTTTTCCATATCTGGATGGGGAAGATGGCGGTTTCTCCGTTTCCTACTCCTTGATAGGTGCTTTTCAGCAGTTCGCGGATGATGCAGCGACCCTCGGCGGAGGTGTCTGTTCCGTAGTTGATGGAGCTGAACACCACTTGGTTGCCGCCGCGTGAGTGGATGGTGTTCATGTTATGGATAAATGCCTCCATGGACTGGTGTACGCGCGATACGGTCTTGTTGATGGCATGCTGCACGATACGGTCTTCACCCGTCAGCCCGTCCAACGGCTGCAGCAGATAGTCGGCCAGTTCCTTCTGATAGAGATGGGAGTAATCTTTCCCGTTCAGTTCTTCCAGGTTCTTTACTTCCTCGATGAAACTGTTGCGCACGTAGGGGGCAAGGTAGAAATCGAATGCAGGGATGGCTTGTCCGCCGTGCATCTCGTTCTGGGCTGTTTCCAGCGAGATACATCCCAGGATACTGGCAGTTTCGATGCGCTTGGCCGGGCGAGACTCGCCGTGTCCGGCAGAGAAACCGTATTTCAGAATATGGTCCAGCGGATGCTGCACGCATGTCAGGCTCTTGGTGGGATAATAATCCTTGTCATGGATGTGCAGATAGTTCTGGGTGACGGCATTCAGCACTTCTTCACTCAGCAGATAGTCGTCCACAAAAGGTTTGGTGGTTTCGCTGGCAAACTTCATCATCATGCCCGCCGGGGTATCGGCATTCATGTTGGCGTTTTCGCGTGTGATGTCGTTGGACTTGATGTTGATGATTTCCAGAAACATGTCGCGCGTCTTTGCCTTGCGGGCAATGCTTCGCTGGTTGCGGTAGGTGATGTACTTCTGGGCTACGTCCTTGCGGCTGCTCTTCATCAGTTCCACTTCCACCAAATCCTGAATGGCTTCCACCGTCATCTGCGAATCTCCCTTGAAAGAGATGCGGTCCGTAATCTGGTGTATCAGTTGCAGGTCTTCCCCCTTGTCTGTATGCAACATGGCTTTCCGGATGGCGGTGGCTATTTTTTCTTCGTTGAATCCGACGACGCGTCCGTCGCGTTTGAGTACTGTTTGTATCATAACCTTTTATGCTTGAATGTGACTATATCTTTAAGTTCAATTGCGGGAACAAAGGTATTACAGTTATTGATAGGATTTGCTTTTTGGAAAACTTTTTGTGATTTAAAAAGTGTTAACCTTTTGATAATTAATGATGTTGAAATGAGAAGTGGAAAACTTTTAATGGGAAATGATTTTTAAAGTTGTTCGTTGCCGGCTATTGCTGCATGCGTATACAACATCTGATTCCGAAGTGTCAAATGAAAATAAATCTTTGGGGCGGATTGTGAATTCTCGGATTCTTTAATTATATTTGCAATAAATTGGTTTATGTAAGTTTTTTAGTCCTTGATAATACTTCTTGTTGCCATTCGATTGTATCGCTTTGCTGCTCATCGTATCGGGGCAAAAGTGTCGTTATCATAATAATCAAAGAAAGGATGAACATGGCAAATGTATTTCCTCCGTTTAAAGTTGATATAGCCGGGGCTTTTTGCGTACCTCGTGCATTGAAGGATGCCCGCGAGCAATATCAGAACGGGCAGGTGAGCCGGCAGGACTTGCGGGCAGTTGAAGATGCGGAAGTGCGCAATCTTGTGGAACGGCTGAAACAGGGAGGCATGAAGGTGGTTTCCGACGGTGGTTTCCGAAGTCGTGATTTTTTAGAAAGCTGGGAGGGTATCCGTTTCAAAGACGGCCGGCCTTTCTCCGAACACTCTCCTTTGGAGATTACAGGACGCCTCGGCTTGCTACGGCGGCATCCTGTTCTGGAAGAATTCGCATTTCTTGATTCCATTGCGGGCGGGGAGGTGATGAAGAAACAGCATATCCCTTCGCCGGCAGAGCTCTTCACTCAGATTATCCAACGCGTGAAGCGGAATCAGATAGAAAACGTTTACTCCGACGTCCGGCTGCTGACGGATGATATTGCTTCCAGCTACAAATCTTTGCTTACCCAACTCTATGATGCAGGTTGCCGCTACGTCCAGTTCGACGGGGTGCATTCGGTTATAATGGAAGATACTGTCCGGTTGAATAACCGTGTCTTGCGCGAACGCCCTGCAGGGATGTATGTCGCATTCCATGCACCTACGGATATGCTGGTGCAGCTGCATGGGGCCGATGCCTATTTCCTGAATTACGACTGTGGCGCGTGCGACCGCAACCGTCTGCTTTGGTTTATACACGAGAAAGAGGCGGTGTTCGGTTTCGTGCTGTCCCATTATCCCCACGCAGATGAACTGGATGAATTGCAGGCGAAGACCGAGAGTGTGTTGAATTATATTCCCTTGAAACGTTTCACTTTGTGCCTGCCGGATGCGAATGCGCTTCTTTCCCCTTCAGGGGCCGATGAGGAAAAACAGTGGGAGACTGTGCGGCTGGGGATGGAAATGGCAGCACGCATCTTCTCTTGAAAATAACATATTTCGTTGACTGAAATGCCACACTTCACGAGGCCTAATCAATGGCATTTGTCTCTGTGAAGTGTGGCATTTTCCTTGCTGAAGTGCGGCATTCCGGTTGACGGAGTGCCGCACTTCTCTTTTAGTTTCCGGTGTGTCCGGTTTTATTGTTTGACGGCTTCGGCTATTTTTTCCTGAAGTTCGTCACCGTGCAGTCCGCGTGCAAGGATTGTTCCTTCGCCGTCAATCAACACAGTGTGGGGGATGCTGCTTACAGCATAAAGCTGTGCGCCTTCGCAGTTCCAGTATTTCAGGTCGGACATTTGCGGCCAAGTGATGCCCAGCTTCTTGATGGCTTCTTTCCATGCGTCAGCACTCTGGTCCAGAGATACGCCTACGATTTCGAAGTTCTTGTTCTTGTACTTGGCGTAAGCTTCCACCAGATTGGGCATCTCGCGGCGGCAGGGGCCGCACCAGCTTGCCCAGAAGTCAACGAGGACTACTTTGCCTTTGCCTACATAGTCGGACAGCTTCACACTTTTTCCTTCCGGGGTCTGCATCTCGAAGTCTGTAAACTTCTGGCCTACGGCAGTGGCTTTCATCTTTTCGACGTTGTTCTTTATCTTGACGATGGCTTCGTCGTTGTCGTAAGCAGCAGGGATTTGGGGCATCAGCGGGTCGAGGTCTGCCACATCCATGTAGTAGTAGTTCTGTTTCAGCAGGAGTACACCGACCGGATTGGCGATGTTCTTGTTGATGCCGGCTTTGATGGCAGATATCATGCTGTTCTCCAAATCTTTCATCTCTTTGCCTTTGGCTTCGCGCTGTTCGGCGGTCAGTGTGGTGTCCGACATGGATTCGTAGATGTTCATCATCTGTTTGTTCAGGCCGTTGATTTGGGTTTTGATTTCCTGGTAGGCATCATTGTTGGCAGTACCGGTGGCGGAGTTGTTCTCCTGCGACAGGTTGATTTTGATTTTGCCGTTTTCCAGGAAGAAGTCGATGGCTGCGCCGTCTTTTCCTGCAGCTTTGTAAGAGATGTAGCGGTTGACAGCGGTATCTTGCGTGCCCTTGAAGGTGAATGTACCACCTTTGATGACAGCAGAGTCCAATTTGACGAATTGGCGTCCTTTCACGGTTTCCAGATATACGGTGTCGCCGTCGGCTGCACCCTCTACAGTTCCGGTTACGGTGTAACCGTTGTTTCCACTGTTACAAGCTGTACATACAGCGGCTACAGCGAGCAGATAAGTAAACTTTTTCATTGCTTGTTTCTTTTAATGAATGATTATATCTGCAAATATACGAAGAATTCGTGAGATTCAGGCAGATTTTGGTGGAATAAAGTAAGTGGTTGGAGACTAAAGGAATTGGGTGTTGAATGACTGTATTCTTCCTTTCTCCAAAAAAGCGGGATATTGAGAGGTTATGAGGTAATTTTGCTACCTATCCGTTGCCTTTTTTAGTGTCAATCCGGTGGTGAAAACGTAACGGAATCCACCCTGATTTTGCTTCTGCCATCTCAAAGAACCCTTGTTTGCGAGAGCGAAGATACGCATAATTTTCCGTGTATCGGGTAAATATGCCTATTGTTCTCTGTTTCAGGGGTCTGTTTCTATGTTCTGCCATATTTTTCATGCCGACAGGTAACTCTATACCGGTTAATTTTGCAATTAAAAGTATAGAGCTATGAATCAAGAAGATGTAAGGGTTTCGTTCTACCTGAAAAAGAGCGAAGCGGATGAGCAGGGAGAGTGCCCGATTATGGGCAGGTTGAATGTAGGCAAGTATTCCGAGGCGGCCTTCAGCGTGAAGATGACGGCTCCGGAATCGGCATGGCTTTCCGGTCGTGCCACGGGGAAGAGCGCAAGGTCAAGGGAAATCAACCGGCAGCTGACATCTTTCCAAGTGGAGGAGAATATCCTTGTTGCTCCACGACTGGGGAATGGTAACTTCACGTTGATACCAAGCCGGTCTGCAGTATTCAAACTTGCGGGTCAGCCGTTCTACATAACGGGCGGTAGTGGGCATACCTTTGCCACCTTCGTCCATACTGCCTGGCAGCTGGATCGACTCAGTCAGTTTGGATAGATAAAGCTCCGAACCGGGTGTTTTCCCGAATCCCATCGGGTCGGTTTGGAAGCGCCAGGTTCCTGGCTCAGGCTTTCCTGAGCTATCATCCATTGAGCACTACTGAGCAATAAGCTCATTAGAATATTTCTTTTCTTCATGTGTATTAAGATTAATATGCTTGCGTATTGTTTTAATTCACTTCCGGATACTGTGTTTTTTTTGCAAAATAAGCTATTTCTCAGCAATTGAATGATGGAAAATATGTTTATTCTCATGGATAATATTCCGGTAAGGATGAGGAAGGGGCGGGGGAATGAGAGATTATTCGTACATTTGTAATAAACATGCTATGCGGATTACATGGCCGTTGTAAACAGTCAATATGATACCTTGTCGACATAAATACATAACACGATAAACAAATGAGTAGAGATAACGACATGAAGGATTTTTGAACAGATTAGTAATTGAAAAGCAGCTAGAAGTAATTTTTCCACGTATTGGAGGTTCTTGTTTTTTGTGCTGTGTGCCGGGAGTACCATTGGCAACAGATACCCAAGAGGAGTTGCAGGTGCGCCCGTAAGGGCATATAATAACGTGAGTTCGAAATAATAATAAATATATTTCGCTGATAATTAGTGGTATAGCGATAAAAGTGTTAAATTTATAGTGCAGAATTATAAGATTTAAACGATTACCACTATATTTCCGGAGTCACTGCTGGGCACTTAGTCCCGGCTGATTTTCAGTTGTTTATAATTTAGTTCTTTGATATTTTTGTAATCACAATTGGTAAGTATCTATCTTACAGGTGTTTTATCCAGTAGAGAAAAGCTCAAAATTTGTAGAATTTCGTAGATTGGACGGTTGACTTTCAATTTGTAAGCGACAATGGCAACCAGACAGTATGTTATGATGGCACAGTACACTTGTGTCTTGACAGCATTCATCGTGGTGCCCCAAAAAGATTTTACTTTCAGGTGTTGTTTTATCCATTTGAAAAATAGTTCCACCTGCCAACGGTTCTTGTATAGCAAAGCAATTTCCTCTGCTGAGAGTTCCATGTTGTTGGTGATGAACACAAATTCTCTGTCCAGTTCTTCATCGTAGTATTTAACCCGCCGGAGTTTGTACGGATATGCTTTGAGCGATTTATACGTTTCAAGCATTCCAATCTGGTCACATTTTATTCCGGTTGTTTTATCGACTTCACGGGAATACATCCTGCGGAATCTCATATTATCCTTTGCACGTGTAACGAAGTAAGCACCACTAGCGTGAAGCTTATGCAAACGGGTGAAGTCAACATATCCTTTATCCATGATATAGAAACTTCCCTTTTCATAACTCAACTCGTCCAGCATGTTTACGTCATGTACTTTAGCATTGGTTACCAGTACGACTGTCGGTATGGAAGTCTTTACATCATACAAGGTATGAAGTTTGATGCCTCCTTTGTGTTTCCTAAATTCCGCCCACCAAAAAACATTCAGACAAAGGTCTATGGTGGAGGAATCAAAGGCATAAACATTACCGTCAACTTTCACCTCGAAGTCATTTTTGTTGTAGCTATTACGGGCTTCCGCAATCAGGGTATAAGCAAATTCTTCGTAGATACGATAATCTCTATTCCGGTTTGCTTTCCCCAGATTGGTACGGCTAACTGTTGCACCGAATCCCAAGTGATAGTACTTGTTCTTGTGTGCCTCGAGGCTGAGCATAAGGTCACGCATACTGTCTCGGGCGGTCAGTTGTCCAAGGATCATGCACAGCATCTGACTCCAACAGGTGAATGTTCTGATTTTCTTATTCCCGGAATACTTCTCTACCAAGCGGTCAAAGACACGACGGGGAAGAAAATCTGTAAGTTGAGCGAAGATATATTTGCCTTGATTCATTGTCTTGAGCTTTTGGGCAAAGCTAAAACAACTTTTCAATTCAAATCGTCACGCTCCAAAAGAATACATAACTATGCGATTATCAAAGATTTCAAAGAACGATGTTCAATTTAAAGTGCCCACTAGTGTTCCGGAGTCTAAAATTACAGAGATTTATTGTATGGCCGATGATTTTTGCAAGGAATTTGCGTTACAACAGGAAAAATACATGGTTGAAGACAGTAAACAGAAGCATCAGTTTTGTCGACTCCACTCCTTTACGTGTCTGCCGTAACCAAAGAATCCTTATTCATAAGACATTTGAGGGACTTGCAGAATGTGGGAAATGTTCAATGGGATGGTTCTTCGGATTCAAATTGCACTTGATTATCAATGATAAGGGTGAGATTCTCAATTTTATGTTCACGCCTGGAAACGTGGATGACCGGGAACCGTTGAAGCAAGGTAAGTTTCTGGAGAACATCAAAGGAAAACTATGCGCAGACAAAGGATATATTGGTCAGGCTCTGTTTGGGAACCTTTTCCTTGATGGTATACAGCTTGTCACTAAAGTTAAAGACAATATGAAGAATTCACTGATGAGTATTGCCGACAAGATTCTGCTCAGAAAAAGAGTCTTAATCGAAACAATCAATGACGAATTGAAGAGCATTGCACAGATAGAACACTCCAGACATCGTTCATTCAATAACTTTATAGCCAATTCTTTGTCGGCTATAGCACAGCATACAGCTTTTTTGAAAAGAAGCCCGCTATTGACGTAAATTTTGTCAATGACGGACAACTGCCTATTTTTTAATCTTATTTCGAACTCATGTTAATTAAGATGTCGGATACCTTAATATCAGAAATCTGGAGGACTTGACCTGTTTTCTATTTGCTAATTTGAAGTTTAACGAACTATTGTTATTGAATTTCGCTTATAAAAAATGGACGATAAGAAGAAATATTTGAGGAGGTGCTTCTGTATCGTTGTACACGGGATATAATGATTTTGCCATAATAACAAGCGATGAATACGATTTCTTAAATGAAAAAGCCGTAGTAGCTTTCTTAAAAGCTGTTTTCGTTTTGATGGAAACTGACTTCTTATTCATATCTTTGCATATTGATTAAAAAAAGAGATATTCATGGAACTTTCGGATATACTTCATAATTTGAAGATACAGGAACTCACTCCGATGCAGGAGGCTGCTAAAGAAGCCTATCAATCAACCAAAGATTTGGTGCTTCTTTCGCCCACCGGTTCAGGCAAGACGCTGGCTTTTCTCCTTCCGCTGGTACAGACCTTGAAAGCGGAGATACAAGATGTGCAGGCCCTTGTACTGGTGCCTTCTCGTGAACTGGCTCTGCAGATAGAAACTGTGTTCAAGTCCATGGGAACTCCCTTCAAGGCTATGAGCTGCTATGGCGGACGTCCTACCATGGAAGAACACCGGACAATGAAAGGCATTCATCCCGCTGTCATTATCGGTACTCCGGGGCGTATGAACGACCATTTGCGGAAAGAGAATTTCAATGCCGCTACTGTCGTTACTCTGGTGATAGATGAATTCGACAAGTGTCTTGAGTTTGGTTTCCATGACGAGATGGCAGACGTTATTGGACAGCTTCCCTCGCTGAAAAAGCGCGTACTTCTCTCGGCCACCGATGCAGAGGAGATACCGCAATTTGCCGGAGTAGGAGGTGATTCTCCGTCTTCCGGCCCTCGGCTCATGAAACTTGATTTTCTTGCTCCGGAAGCTCTTACTCCGCGTCTACGGCTGCAAAAGGTTGTTTCTCCGGAGAGGGATAAACTGGAAACCCTCTATAATTTGCTTTGTACTCTCGGCTATCATTCTACTTTGGTATTCTGTAACTATCGTGAAAGTGTGGAGCGTGCTGCTGGGTATCTGAAAGCCAGAAAGCTCTCTTGCGATATGTTTCATGGCGGTATGGAGCAGCCCGATCGCGAACGTGCACTTTACAAGTTCCGCAATGGCAGTTGCACTGTACTTATATCCACCGATCTTGCCGCCCGCGGACTCGATATCCCAGGTATAGACAATGTGGTGCATTACCATCTGCCCGTAAACGAGGAAGCCTATACACACCGTAATGGGCGTACTGCTCGCTGGGAGGCATCGGGAAATGCGTATCTTGTCCTGCATGCCGAGGAGCAGGTACCTGAGTACATCTCTGAAGACATCGAAATATACAGGTTTCCGGAGATGCTTTCCAAACCGGCCAAGCCCCGATGGGCTACCTTATATATAGGTAAAGGGAAAAAGGATAAGCTGAACAAGATAGATATTGTCGGCTTCTTGTATAAAAAAGGAGGGATGGCGCGTGAGGACGTCGGGCAGGTGGACGTAAAAGAACACTATGCCTTTGTAGCCGTGCGACGTAGTAAGATGAAACAATTGTTGACGTTGGTACGTGGGGAAAAAATCAAGGGAATAAAAACTGTTATAGAGGAAGCAAAGTGATTTATCTTATAAATAATTATTTTATTTGCACTTATTCTTTTGAATATGAAGTAATAAAACCGTCTTACTTTTAGTTTTTCCAAAAGTATTATCCTTGATAAGTAAGGATAACAAAATGGTGTATATCTCTTGTATAAACCATTAAAAAGTAAGCTAAATGTGGCTTAAAAATAGAATTTCATAAGGAAAGGTTTGTTTTAAGGAAATATTTCCGTAATTTCGCAAAGTCGAAAGACATTAATGAACGAAATTGTATAACCAAAACAAACTTCAAATGAAAAAGCATAATTTCAATGCAGGACCTTCTATCCTTCCTCGTGAGGTGATTGAGAATACGGCACAGGCTATTCTTGATTTCAATGGCTCAGGCCTTTCGCTGATGGAAATCAGCCACCGTGCCAAAGACTTCCAACCCGTTGTGGACGAAGCTGTGGCATTATTCAAAGAATTGCTCAATATTCCCGAAGGATATTCGGTATTGTTCTTGGGCGGTGGTGCCAGTTTGGAATTCTGCATGGTACCCTTCAACTTCCTTGAAAAGAAAGCTGCTTACCTGAATACGGGTGTGTGGGCCAAAAAAGCCATGAAAGAAGCTAAGGCATTCGGTGAAGTAATTGAAGTCGCTTCTTCCGCTGAATCTACTTATACCTATATCCCGAAGGACTATACTGTGCCTGCTGATGCAGACTATTTCCATATCACTACCAACAATACAATCTACGGTACGGAACTGAAAGAAGATTTGGACGTAAACATTCCGGTGGTGGCCGATATGTCTTCTGATATTTTCTCTCGTCCCATCGACGTGTCCAAATATATCTGTATCTATGGTGGTGCACAGAAGAATCTGGCTCCTTCCGGTGTCACATTCGTCATCGTGAAGAATGATGCTCTGGGTAAGGTTTCCCGTAATATTCCGACTATGCTGAACTATCAGACGCATGTGGATGGCGGTTCCATGTTCAATACTCCCCCTGTTGTCCCCATCTATGCAGCCCTGCAGACATTGCGCTGGATTAAAGCAGAGGGTGGCGTGAAGGAAATGGAACGCCGTGCCATCGAAAAGGCCGATATGCTGTATGCTGAAATTGACCGTAACAAAATGTTTGTGGGTACGGCTGCCAAAGAAGACCGTTCACGCATGAACATCTGCTTTGTGATGGCTCCCGAATACAAGGAACTGGAAGCAGACTTCTTGAAGTTCGCTACCGAAAGAGGTATGGTAGGTATCAAGGGACACCGTTCCGTAGGCGGATTCCGTGCATCCTGCTACAATGCCATGCCGAAGGAAAGTGTGCAGGCTTTGATTGACTGCATGCAGGAATTTGAGAAACTTCATTAATAATATTGTTTTCACCACAGACTACGCAGATTTGCACAGATTCTCTTTATGATTAAAATCTGTGATAATCTGTGTAATCTGTGGTGAGTCTTTTTAATATCATGAAATTATGAAAGTATTAGTAGCAACAGACAAACCGTTTGCTAAGGTCGCAGTAGACGGTATTCGTAAAGAAATAGAAGCAGCAGGTTACGAACTCGTGCTGTTGGAGAAATATGGTGAAAAAGCCAAGTTGCTGGAGGCTGTGAAAGATGCCAACGCTGTTATTATACGAAGTGACATCATTGATGCCGAAGTGCTGGATGCCGCCAAGGAACTGAAGATTGTGGTGCGTGCCGGTGCCGGTTATGACAATGTGGAACTGGAAGCAGCTACTGCCCACAATGTATGTGTAATGAATACTCCGGGACAGAACTCCAATGCTGTGGCCGAGTTGGCTTTCGGCTTGATGGTGATGGCTGTCCGCAATATGTATAACGGTACTTCCGGTATGGAACTGATGGGTAAGAAGTTGGGTATTCATGCTTATGGTAACGTAGGCCGCAACGTAGCCCGTATTGCCAAAGGCTTCGGTATGGAGATTTATGCGTTCGACGCCTTCTGTCCGAAAGAAGTAATTGAGAAGGATGGAGTGAAGGCTGTGGGTTCTGCCGAAGAGCTTTACTCTACTTGCGACGTCGTTTCCCTGCATATTCCTGCAACGGTCGAAACGAAGAATTCCATCAATTACGCATTGGTGAACAAGATGCCGAAAGGTGCCCTGCTGGTGAACACAGCCCGTAAGGAAGTCATCAATGAGGCCGAACTGATTCAGTTGATGGAAGAGCGTGCCGACTTGAAATACATGACCGACATTATGCCTGCAGCCCACGAAACGTTTGCAGCCAAGTTTGCCGGACGTTATTTCTCTACACCGAAAAAGATGGGGGCCCAGACTGCTGAGGCCAATATCAATGCAGGTATTGCAGCAGCCAAGCAGATTGTAGGCTTTCTGAAAGACGGTTGCGAGAAGTTCCGTGTAAACAAGAAATGAGATGAATAGCAAGACTACCTATAAATTTTCAGTTCTCTATTTAGCAATAGGTGCTGGTATATTCTCGTTAAGTAGTATATTCAGAAATGAACTATCAGATTTCGCCCTCGGTTTTTGCGAGGGTGTATCTATTGTGCTGATGTTAGGTAGTGCAATTAATCTGGTAAGATATTTCGTGAAAAAGAAACCTCAATAATCCATATAAAACACACCCTTATGGCTATAATAAAACCTTTTAAGGGGATTCGTCCCCCTCAGGATTTGGTGGAACAAGTAGCGTCCCGTCCTTACGACGTATTGAATTCTGCAGAAGCACGTGCAGAAGCAGAAGGTAATGAGAAGTCCCTATATCATATCATCAAGCCGGAAATAGATTTTCCCGTCGGTACGGATGAACATGACGAACGTGTTTATCAGAAGGCTGCTGAGAACTTCTGCATGTTTCAGGAGAAAGGCTGGCTGGTGCAGGACGATAAAGAAAACTATTACGTCTATGCCCAGACCATGAACGGCAAGACACAATATGGTCTTGTGGTCGGTGCCTATGTTCCCGATTATATGAATGGTGTCATCAAGAAGCACGAGCTTACGCGCCGTGACAAGGAAGAGGACCGTATGAAACATGTCCGCGTGAACAATGCCAACATTGAGCCCGTGTTCTTTGCCTATCCCGATAATGCTGTGCTGGATGCCATTATTTCCCGTTATACAGCCGGGAAGCCGGTATACGACTTTATCGCTCCAGGTGACGGTTTCGGTCATACCTTCTGGATTATAGACAAGCTGGAGGACATTGATGCCATTACCCAAGAGTTTGCCAAGATGCCCGCCCTCTACATTGCCGATGGGCATCATCGCAGCGCCGCCGCCGCTTTGGTGGGTGCGGAGAAAGCCAAGCAGAACCCCAATCACCGTGGAGATGAAGAGTATAACTACTTCATGGCCGTGTGCTTCCCTGCCAACCAGTTGACTATTATTGACTATAACCGGGTAGTGAAGGACTTGAACGGTATGACTCCTGAAGAGTTTCTGGCTGCCGTAGGCAAGAATTTCATCGTAGAAGAGAAAGGTACGGACATCTATAAACCGTCCGGGCTACATAACTTCTCTCTCTATCTGGACGGAAAGTGGTACAGCCTTACCGCCCGACCGGGTACTTATAATGATAACGACCCCATTGGCGTACTGGATGTAACTATTTCCTCCAATCTGATACTGGATGAAGTGCTCGGTATCAAAGACCTCCGTTCCGATAAGCGTATCGACTTTGTTGGCGGTATCCGTGGCCTGGGAGAGTTGAAGAAGCGGGTGGACAATGGTGAGATGAAAGTGGCATTGGCTCTTTATCCCGTTTCCATGAAGCAACTGATGGACATTGCCGATACGGGTAATATCATGCCTCCCAAGACAACTTGGTTTGAGCCGAAGTTGCGCTCGGGATTGGTGATTCATAAACTGGACTAAATGAATTGATATAAACTGAAACGAGGTTGTGTCAAAATGCTGGCACAACCTTTTTTTATGCGCAAAGCCCGGACTTTCCCAAGCCCAGGCTTTGT